>CAZXFZ010000048.1:0-7723 GCA_964640285.1 uncultured Rhodoluna sp. | reverse complement strand
ACGGCTAGCAACCACCAGAGCTGAGTTAGAACAACAATCGCTAATCCGGCGAGCGCTGCAATCGCGAAACAGATCAGTGCGGCCCGCTTTACTTTTTCGGCACGAACGGCCTTTGAACCTGTAAGCCGCATCGGACCGACCCGATTGTCATCGGTTCCTCGGATTCCATCGGAATAGTCATTCGCGTAGTTCACGCCAATTTGCAAAAACAGTGCAACTGCGAGGGCCAGCAAGGTTAGCGGCAGCGAGAAAACCTGCAGGCTCGCGGCCGACCCCGCACCGAGCGCAACCGCAGCGACGGCCAACGGAAGTGTGCGAAGTCTTGCTCCAGATAGCCAAAGCTTGAAGGTGCTCTTCTTGCGCCTCTGCTGCTTGGCTGACTGGTTGCTTGACTGCTTGCCTGACTGCTTGGCTGACTGGTTGCTTTTGGGCTTGGCTTGCCTCGTTTGCTTAGCTTGCTTAGCCACGGCTAGATCTCCTTGAACAGTGCGGCAACACTCTGCAGGTCGGTTTTTCCGCTTGAGAGTTTTGGAATTCGGTCAACTCTAACCACACGAACAGGTCGCCCCGCCGGACCAAGTGTGTCGGCGAGTTCGGCAGCAATCGAGTCGGCGACCTCGGGACTGCCTTGATAAACAACGGCAACCCGCTGCCCCCACTGGGCATCCTCGATTGCGGTTGCGGCACAATCCTCGACGCCGTTCACAAGGGCTGCTAGTGACTCGACCCGCTCAAGTGCGACCTTGAGTCCGCCTGAGATAACCACCCGGTCCGCGCGGCCCAACACCCTTAGTCGACCCGCATCATCAAACTCACCCAAGTCGTTTGTGAGCACCTCGCCACCAGATGCCACGGCACCTCGAATTCGAATTCGCCCGTCAACCAGATCCAGCTCAATGCCCCCGAGCGGTTCTCCGTCATAGACGCATCCGCCAACCGTTTCGGTTGAACCGTAAGTTTCGACAATCGTCACACCAAGATCACGCAGCGACGAGACAGTGGATGCCGGAACAGCCTGGCCACCAACCAATATCGCATCGAAAGAGCGCAATTGAGAAAGCACAAAATCATCGAACATGGCTGCGGCTGCGAGCTTGTTCAACTGGGCAGGCACTAGCGATGTGAAACGCTGAGCTCCGGTCATGAGAGAGGCAGATCTGGCAAATCCCTCTGCCGAAAACGGAAGAGCGCTGTTCATCAGAATTGGCTGAGTTTCGGCAAAAAGCGAGCGAACCAAAACGTTCAGACCCGCTATGTAGTTGGTTGGCAGAGCCAAGAGCCACTGGTTTCTGCCTGGTTCAGGTTTCTGATAAAGGCGTTCTGCCGAAGCCTGCGCACTCGCGGTCAACTGGCTTAGTGTGACCGGGATGCGTTTTGGCACACCGGTGGATCCGCTCGATTCAACAATCAGTGCGATCTCGTCATCCACCGACTCGGGCAATCCGTGCACCTCGGGCATCAGGCCGTTGACCTCGGGCGCGGTGACGAACAGCGCCACCTTGCCGGCCAGCACATCACTCAGGGTCATCAAAACGCTAAATGAATCGTTGGCGGCTACGAGCTTCAGTTGCTTGGTCATTGCGTTTTAGGTCAATCGCTCGTGCAGGTGATTTCGGTTGGGCTAGAAATGCCAGGGGAAAGGCGACCAGTCTGGTGCTCGCTTTTCGAGGAATGAATCTCGACCTTCGGCGGCCTCATCAGTTCCATAGGCCAATCGAGTAGCCTCACCAGCGAACAGTTGCTGTCCGACCAGGCCGTCGTCAACCGCGTTGAAGGCGTACTTGAGCATGCGAATTGCCTGAGGCGATTTGCCAAGGATTTGCTCGGCCCAAGCAAGACCGGTCTGTTCAAGTTCATCGTGCGGCACGACAGCGTTCACGACACCCATCTCGTATGCGCGCTGCGCACTGTATTCCTGCCCCAAAAAGAAGATTTCGCGAGCAAACTTCTGCCCGGTTTGACGGGCAAGATAGGCACTGCCGAATCCTCCATCAAAGGATGCGACATCGGCATCGGTTTGCTTGAACCGAGCGTGCTCGCGACTCGCGATCGAGAGGTCGGCGATTACGTTGAGCGAGTGCCCACCGCCGGCAGCCCAGCCTGGCACCAGCGCGATGACTACTTTGGGCATAAAGCGAATCAGACGTTGAACCTCGAGAATGTGCAAGCGGCCGCTGCGCGCCTGATCGATGGAGTCTGAAGTTTCACCATCGGCATATCGATAGCCGTCTTTGCCGCGAACCCTTTGATCGCCGCCCGAGCTAAAGGCCCAGCCGCCGTCTTTCGGCGATGGGCCGTTGCCGGTCAGCAGAACTACACCCACCTTGGGATTGAGGCGGGCATCTTCAAGGGCGCGATACAGCTCATCAACGGTCTTTGGTCGAAAAGCGTTGCGCACTTCGGGGCGATTGAATGCGACCCTCACGACACCGAGCGAATTGTGTCGGTGATAGGTGATGTCTTCGAGGTCGCCAAAGCCCGGCACTTCACTCCAGATGGACGAATCGAAAAGCTCGGAAACTGGCTTTGGCATGCTTCTAGACTAACAATGTGACCCAAACCCCAAAACCCGCGCTGGCAGACCTCGTCGCCTCGGCGCGCGTTGTTAGTTTGCCGATGCGCACAAAGTTTCGCGGTTTGCTGGAACGAGAAACCATGCTGTTCGAAGGGCCGTTTGGCTGGACAGAATGGTCGCCCTTCACCGAATACGAGGATGCCGAAGCGGCAACCTGGCTTGCAGCAGCGATCGACTTCGGCTGGAGTCAGCCACCAACTCCGATTCGTCAAATCGTAGGAGTCAACGCCACTCTGGCCGCAGTTGCCCCAGAAGCGGTCGAGCAGCAGCTAGCCCGTTTTGGCGAGTTCAACACCGTCAAGATAAAGGTCGCGGAACCGGGGCAATCAATCGAAGACGACTTTGCTCGAACTGCGAAGGTGCGCGAGCTTTATCCGAATGCAAAAATCCGACTCGATGCCAACGGCGGTTTTTCGATTGAATCCGCTCTGGCGCTTTGCCGAAACCTGCAGGATGCCAACATCGAACTCGAGTACTTTGAACAACCGGCGAAGACCGTTGATGAACTGTATCGGCTCAGGGAACTACTGAATCCACTTGGAATCCGGATAGCGGCAGACGAGTCTGTGCGCAAGGCCGAAGACCCGCTCAAGGTCGCTGCAGCAGGCGCGGCCGACCTCCTGGTGCTAAAAGTTGCGCCGCTAGGCGGCATCCGCAGGGCATTGTCGATTGCCGAACGGGCTGGTTTGCCCTGGGTGGTCAGCAGTGCTTTGGAGTCTTCGATTGGAATAGCGATGGGTGCCCACCTAGCTGCCCTAAACCCGAATGATTTCGATGCCGGCCTGGCTACGGTAAACCTGTTTGCCGGCGATGTCAGCTCAAGGCCGCTAGCGCCGAAGAACGCATCCTTGGCCGTCGAACGCGCCACCGCCGACCCGTCACGGCTAGAGGTGTTCGCAGCCGAGGACCACCGGGCTGACTGGTGGTTCGAAAGATTGGAGCGGTGCTACGAGCTTGTCTAGCAACGGCACAGAATTTCGGCCAATCACCTTTAGGCCACTTCGCGAGGCAAAAAGCGAAGACCTTTTCCAACTCCTAAACGATTCACGCGTCACTCGCCACATGCCGCTGGCCGAACCCGTCGACCTCGAATGGATAGAAAACTGGAAAGAGGCCAAATCCCGGCAATGGTCTGATCCCGAACACGGGCCGTGGGCTGTCTATGTCGGTGGCGAGTTTGCAGGTTGGTCGGGAGTTCAGCCAGACGGTGACAACGAGGACGAGCTAGCAATTGTGCTTCATGTCTGGGCTTGGAATCTGGGCCGCGAGATTGCCAGAGAAACCCTAGTTCGATTCCGATCAATGGGTCATCACAAGCCGATTGCGGTCTATTTTCCGACAACTAGGCCGATCGACCTGCTGATCGAGAAGCTCAGCCTCGAGTATGTGGGTGAAGCATCAATTGGTTCACACAGATTCGTGAAGCTTCACCTGACAGAGAAATCGCTGAACTAAAAGGCCCTTAGTTCAGACCGCTGTAGACGTGAAGTCCCTTGAAGAACAGGTTCACGATGGTGAAGTTGAAGATGATCGCCAAGAACCCAACCAACGATAGCCAAGCCGATCGACGACCTGTCCAGCCACGAGTCGCATTCGCGTGCAGGTATCCCGCGTAAAGCACCCAAATGATGAAGGTCCAAACCTCTTTGGTGTCCCAACCCCAGTAGCGGTGCCAGGCTCGCTCCGCCCAGATAGCACCGGCAATCAGAGTGAACGACCACAGGATGAAACCGACGATGTTGAAGCGATAGGCACGCTTCTCTAGTTTTTCGAGGCTCGGGAAAAGGTCGAAGACGCGCTTTAGAAAGGCCATCGACTTGGTCTTGGCCTCTTGCACACGCTTGGCCGATTTGCTTAGGTAAACAATCGACATGGCTGCACCGATGTTGAAGAATGCGGTTGCAAGCACTGCCACCAAAACGTGAATCACCAACCAGTAAGACTGCAGTGCTGGCATCAGCGAACGCACCTCGACATAGAACACCGAAGTCGCGACACCCAGAATCAAGAGGGTAAATCCAGACACGAAAGTCGCGATCAGTCGAATGTCTTTGATCAAGAGAGTCGCCAAGAAGATGAGGACGACGATCAGTGAGCCCGTGATGCTGAACTCATACATGTTTGCCCAGGGAACACGACCGGCCGCGAGTGCACGAAGCAGCACTCCGACAAAGTGCGCTGCCGCAGCGATCACAATCATGACGATTCCGATGCGCTCGGCAATCTTGGAAGAGTTGCGCACCTCCTCTTTCAGCGATGCCTGACGCGACAGGTTTGCCGTGAAAGCAAGGAAGGCAAGCGTGTAGAACGCCATCGCTCCATAGATGAACAGCAGCGATATTTGCGAGAGCGGCTCGTTCAAAACAATGTCATTCATTCTTTGTGCCTTCCTGAGTTAGCTTTTGACGCAGGTCCCCCAAGATTTTTTCGAGCGTTGGATCGTCGCCTCTGGCCAAAGCAGCCAGTTGCAGTTGGTCATCCCGAACTGCAACCCAAACACGTCGACGAGCGACTGTGAGCGACAGCGTGACTCCGGCCAATGAAATCAACGCAAAAATCAGCACGTAGATTCCGCCCGGATTGTAAGAAACATCTAGCGAAGCAAACCGCTTGACGCCATCGAATGTCACTGTGCCCAAATTCTTAGGCAAGTCGACGGTCTGCCCTGGTTCGATAACCAAACCCTTGACCCCAGATTTACCTCCGGCAACCTGAGTCATGCTCTTGGTGTCGAGTTCAAAGACGCTCTTCGGAGTGCCGTCATCGATTCCCAAATCGCCTACATAAACATTCATCGTGAGCAGTGGGTTAATCATGTCCGGATAAATCGAGGTGATTGCCCCGGTCTCGAGTTTTTCTGCGGTCGGATAGAAAAACGAGAGGATGCCGAACTGCTCACCAGGAGCATCGGGCACCTTGATGACACCCAGGGATGTGTAATTCGAATCCTGAGGTAAATACTCGGTTGGTCCGCTGAAGATTACGTTGCCTTCGGCATCCCTGATGGTGACGACCGGGGCGTAGCCGTTGCCGGTCAAGAAGACATTCGCGTCTGGCATGGCCAACGGCTCGTTGACGCGGATGACCCCAGTAGTGGTCTTAGTTTCGCCGGTTGCATCGGCAATCTTGGCGCTCACGTTTGCACGAAAATCGAGCGGCGTTCCGATGTTCGTGCTGTTCTGTATGTCGAAGTCAACCTCGAATTTGTCAAGTGTCATGCTGAACGGTTTGAGCATCTCGGGTTTAAAGAACACACCTGGACTAAACGAGTCGTACCCAGCCAAGTTGTTGACGAAGGTCTCACCCTCAACCACAACTCGCTGACCGTTGAACGAATAACCGCCGCCGATGCCAACCGCAAACAGAACCCCAATTAGCGAGAAATGGAAGACCAGGTTGCCGGTCTCGCGCAGGTAGCCACGTTCGGCACTAATCGATTCACCCTGTTCGTCGGTGCGGCGAGCAACTCGATAGCGCCCCTTGCGAAGCAGTGCCTCGGCTTTGTCAAGTAACGCGCTTTGACTCTTGCCAACTTCGGCGATTGCTACCGATTCGAAGGCCGGCATGCGCCTCAAGTTTTTTGGGGTTAGCACAGGTTGCTCTCGAAGATTGCGCAGGTGAACCAGGGTTCTTGGAACGACGCATCCGATTAGGGAAATGAATAACAGGATGTAGATTGCCGAGAACCACACCGAGGTGTAGACGTCGAAAAGCTGCAGCGCATCCATGACGGGAGCGAGCTCGGGGTTGTTGTCGAAGTAGGCGACCACACCATTTGGATCGGCCGAACGTTGCGGGTATACCGAGCCCGGCACTGCAGCAATGGCGAGCAATAGCAGCAGCACCAGTGCGGTCTTCATTGAGGTGAGTTGGCGCCAGATCCAACGCAACCAACCCATGAGTCCTAGTTCGGGCGAGCGCGCGGGAATCGCATCCTCTTCGATTTTGCGACCGAATTCCTCGTTAGAAGGCGATTGGGAAATACGCAATCACCTCATTCTGAAGCCATGCGGTAAACAGCTGCCAGATGCCAAGAGCCATCGAGAGGCCGAGGGCGATGAGCAGCGAACCGCCGAAAACATTGATGGCGCGAATGTGCTTTTTGACCCAAGCGACCGATTTGGTTGCCCAACCCAGACCCGCTCCAATCAGCAGGAACGGGATTCCCAGCCCGAGTGCGTAGGCAACCGACAGGATGCCGCCCTGCAGAGCGCTTCCGGTTTGCGAAGCCAGCGTCAAGACAGCAGCCAAGGTAGGGCCGATGCACGGGGTCCAGCCGAGGCCGAAGGCGAATCCGAGCAACAGAGCGCCGAACAGACCCAACCCTGGCCTCGTCTGATACTTGATGGTTCGCTGCAGCCACTCGATTTTGCCGATCATGACCAAACCCATAACCACAATCACGACACCGAGGATGCGTTGCAGCCAATCCAGTTGCTGGGCAACCAGGGCACCACCGAGCGAGCCGATAATCGCACCAAAGGCCACGAAGACCACCGTGAACCCGAGCACGAATGCGAGCGAGCCCAAAAGAATTCGGCTGCGGTTGCCCAGTCGCTGCTTCGAGTTAGTTGGCGAGGTGCTTGCCGAACCCGACACAAAACCCAGATAGCCGGGCACCAGCGGCAGAACGCACGGGCTCAGAAAACTGATTAGCCCAGCAAGAGCGGCTACCGGAAGCGAGGCAAGCAGTGATCCGCTAAGAATCACCTCACCTGGGTTGAATTCGAGGATCACTCCTTGACCACCGTCTGGATTAGCGCTTTGAGTGTTGATGGATCAATTCGACCGAGAACACGAGCCGAAACTTTGCCTTGCTTATCGATCACCAAGGTTGTGGGCACCGCCTGTGGCGTGACCACACCGGTGAATGCGAGCACAACGTCTCCGGTATTCGCATCCAGAATCGATGGAAACGTCACCCCAAACTTGCGTTCGAATGCCGCCGCGGTTGCGGCAGAGTCACGAACGTTCACACCAACGAATTGCACCTCAGGAAACTGCACAGAGAGTTTCTGCAAATCAGGGGCTTCGGCACGACATGGAGCGCATCCCGCGTACCAAAAGTTCATGACAACAGGAGTTCCCGCGATGGCATCGCTCGACAACATTCGCCCGTCAGAGATTTGGCCCGACCAAACCACCGAG
>CAZXFZ010000047.1:6426-7760 GCA_964640285.1 uncultured Rhodoluna sp. | reverse complement strand
GGGCAAACTTGCCAAGTGGCTGAAAGCCCAGGGGCAGACACCCCTACTGGTGGCGGCCGATCTACAACGACCTAACGCGGTCACTCAGCTTCAGGTGATCGGTGAGCGCACCGAAACCAGCGTTTTCGCCCCAGAGCCAGGCAACGGCGTCGGAAACCCGGTCAAGGTTGCCCAAGACGCCATCAAGCACGCCAAGCAGAAGCAGTTCTCGGTTGTGATCGTAGACACCGCCGGTCGTTTGGGTGTCGATGAAGAGCTGATGCAGCAGGCTCGTGACATTCGCGACGCTGTTGACCCAGATGAGGTTCTGTTCGTAATCGACTCGATGATTGGTCAGGATGCGGTCAACGTCGCCAAGGCCTTCGAAGACGGTGTTGGAATCACTGGAGTGGTTCTCACCAAGCTTGACGGTGATGCCCGCGGTGGTGCGGCCCTCTCGGTCGCCTCGGTCACCGGCAAGCCAATCATTTTCTCTTCAACCGGCGAAGCACTGGATGCCTTTGAGCCCTTTTACCCGGATCGCATGGCCAGCCGCATCCTCGACATGGGTGACGTTCTATCGCTCATCGAGAAGACCCAGGCAAACTTTGACGAAGAGCAGGCTCGCCAAATGGCCGAGAAGCTCGCGAAAGAGACTTTCACGCTCGAGGACTTCCTCGAACAGATGCAACAGTTGCGAAAGATGGGTTCGCTCAAGAGCAGGCTCGCCATGATGCCGGGTGCCGGCCAGCTGAGGCAACAGCTCGACAACTTCGACGAGAAAGAGATTGACCGCACCGAGGCCATCATCCGCTCGATGACGGTTCAAGAGCGGCGCCAACCCAAGATTTTGAACGGATCCAGACGTCTTCGCATAGCCAAGGGTTCGGGCACATCGGTAACAGAGGTCAACTCGCTGGTCAATCGATTCGAGCAGGCCGCGAAAATGATGAAAACCGTTGCCAAGGGTGGTGTTCCAAACATGGGCGGCATGCCCGGCATGGGTGGAATGCAGGGGATGCCCGGCCTCGGCGGGGGCTTCGGTGGCGGAAAGTCCAAAAAGAAAGACAAGGCCAAGAAGGGTTCAAAGTCTGGAAATCCCGCTAAGCGCGCTGCTGAGGAAGCCGCGAGGCTGGCTGGCGGCAAGGGTGGCACTACCCAGGGCGATGGAGCGACGGGCTCATCCTTTGGGCTTTAAGTTTTCGAAGATGGCTTCTGATCTGGTTTTCGCCTAGCCGACTCGTTCTTCATGTGATTCGGTCGATGAACTAGCCAACGGCGGGTTTTTCTGGCAGAATAGAGCGGTTGCCGTTGGCATGACCCTCTAACCATGCGTTTTACGGCCACCCATCAGA
>CAZXFZ010000047.1:0-6416 GCA_964640285.1 uncultured Rhodoluna sp. | reverse complement strand
TATGCCTCAGATGCCTGGCGGTATGCCTGGCATGCCAAACGTCGGTGGCGGTTTCGGCGGTGGCTTCGGAGGCGGAAAGTCGAAGAAGAAAGACAAGGGCAAGAAGGGCTCAAAGTCGGGCAACCCAGCTAAGCGTGCAGCCGAAGAAGCGGCACGTCTCGCCGGCGGTGACGCCTCCACCAGTGATTCTGGCTCGGGTTCTGCATTCGGCGTCAAAAACTAGTCACTTGAACTAGCCAAACGCCCGATTTTCTGGCAGAATAAAGCGGTTGCCGTACGCGTGACCCTCTAATCTCGCGTAACACGGCAGCCCCTTAGAGCTTTCCAATCGAGTGTGCCCCCACGCTCGCGGTTGATTGTTCGCCCCAATACATACAAAAACAGGAGCATTGTGGCTGTAAAAATCCGCCTGAAGCGTCTCGGCAAGGTCCGCGCGCCTCACTACCGCATCGTTGTTGCTGACTCACGCACCAAGCGTGACGGACGCGTCATCGAAGAAATTGGTCGTTACATTCCGACCGAGAACCCATCATTTATCGAGGTTAACTCTGAGCGTGCTCAGTACTGGCTCGGCGTTGGCGCTCAGCCAACCGAGCAGGTTGCTGTTCTGCTCAAGCTGACCGGTGACCTACAGGCATCGAAGGGTCAGAAGGCCGAGAACAAGGTTCAGGTCAAGCAGGCCAAGCCAGCATTCGTAGCCGATGCAGCCAAGAAGCCAGTTCTGCTTCCAAAGGAAGAGATCAAGAAGGCTGCTCCTGCAGCAGTCGAGGCTGAGGTTGAGGCACCTGCTGAGGCCGAGGTCGCCGCAGAGGCCGTTGACGTTGAGGCAACTGAGGCAGTCGCAGAGACCGCCGCTGAAGCTCCAGCAGCAGAGGAAGCTCCAGCCGCAGAGGTAGCCGAAGAGGCTCCAGCAGCCGAAGCAGCCGCCGAAGAAGCGCCTGCCGAAGCACCAGCAGAAGAGGCTTAGTAAGTGCTTGCCGCTGCGCTCGAACACCTGGTCAAGGGAATCGTCGACAATCCAGACGACGCATCTGTGACTGCACGAACCACCTCTAGGGGAGACCTTCTAGAGGTTCACGTGCACCCAGATGATCTTGGCCGCGTGATCGGGCGCAACGGCCGCACTGCTAGCGCACTGCGCACCGTCGTGAACGCACTCGCCGACGGCAAGAAAGTCCGTGTCGACGTGGTGGACACCGATTTCTAGCAAGACCAAGCTCCGGGTCGGCCGCCTCGTGAAGGCACATGGCCTAAAGGGAGCAATCAAATTAGAGCTTTACACCGACAGCCCAAACGAGCGCTTTGCGCCAGGCTCGGTGCTCGAACTTCAGGTTCCCGAATCCTCTCCTTGGTTTGGCAAGACAGTAACCGTAAACGAACTTCGTTGGTACAACCAAGCTCCCGTTATTTTTCTCAAGGATGTCGACGACCGCACAACGGCCGAATCCCTAATCAAGGCGATTTTGCTCGTTGACACCGACGTATCCGCTCTTCCGGTTGAACCTGACGCTTGGTACGACCACCAACTCGTTGGGTTGAAGGTTCTGCGCGATAACCAGCAGATTGGCCAGGTAATCAGAGTTGATCACCTGCCCGCCCAAGACCTACTCGCCGTCGAGACAGCATCCGGCGAAGTTTTGGTTCCATTCGTAAAAGCCATCGTTCCCGAGGTCGACATTCAAGCTGGCAGCTTGACAGTTACCCCACCGGGTGGTTTGTTTGAGTCAATTGAGGACGACGCACCAGGAGCCGAGAAGGGCATCCCAGCGTCTATTGAAGGTCTTACCGAGGTCGTGGAAGAGGACTAGATGCGCATCGACGCGATCAGCATTTTTCCCGACTTTTTCAAAGCTCTTGACCTTTCGCTGTTGGGCAAGGCCCGCCTTAAAGCTCTAATCAGATTTGAGGCGCATGATTTGCGCAACTGGACCTACGACAAACACCGCACCGTCGATGACACTCCCTATGGCGGCGGGGCTGGCATGTTGATGAAGCCCGAGCCCTGGGGCGAAGCGCTCGATGCCGTTTTGCCGACGGATGGTTCAGCCACGGTGATTTTCACATCGCCTGCCGGAGAGGTTTTCAATCAAGCCATCGCACAGGAGCTTTCGGCCGAGAACCACATCGTTTTTGCCTGCGGCCGCTACGAGGGAATCGATCAGCGGGTCGTTGAGTATGCAAAGTCCAAGGCGAAAGTCAGGATGCTCAGCATCGGCGACTACGTGCTAAACGGCGGTGAAGTCGCAGCGATCGCTATGACCGAGGCAATCGTGCGGCTCATCCCAGGCGTAATCGGCAACGCTGACAGCCTGGTTGAGGAATCGCACTCTGACGGTTTGCTCGAGTATCCGAGCTATACCAAACCAGCCTCGTGGCGCGGATTCGATGTTCCTGAGGTGCTGCTAAGTGGCAATCACGCGTTGATTGCCAAGTGGCGTCACGAACAACAGGTTGAGCGCACCCGCCAGGTTCGTCCCGATTTGCTCGATAAATAGCACACGGCCTCGGCATCCATTGCGTATTTCGGCTTGTCGTTCTGAGCTCTCGTGTGGCAGAATAGGAAAGTTGTTTGCCACACATCGTGCTCTGCCGCAGGGGAGCCGGCAAACGTCATCCCAAGTTTTTGAAAACCAACCGTCATTTGACCTGCGTGCAAAGACAGAGAGCGATTCATCATGCACATTCTCGACGTAGTAGATGCAGCAAGCCTGAAGTCTGACATCCCTGCTTTCCGCGTGGGTGACACTGTCAAGGTTCACGTAAACATCGTTGAAGGCAACCGCAGCCGTATCCAGGTCTTCCAGGGCATTGTTATTAGCCGCTCGGGCCACGGAGTTCGCGAGACCTTCACTGTTCGCAAGGTATCGTTCCAGGTTGGTGTTGAGCGTACTTTCCCAGTGCACTCACCAGTTATCGACAAGATCGAGCTCGTTTCGAAGGGTGACGTCCGTCGCGCCAAGCTTTACTACCTGCGCGAGCTTCGCGGCAAGGCAGCCAAGATTCGCGAAAAGCGCGACAACGACTAATTCTCGAGAATAAAGTCACCCGCCAAAATGAAGTTTCCACGCTTCACAGGCATTGAAGCTAAAGCACCAAAGTCAGCCTTTGCTCGCAAATGGAATCGGCTGAAGAAAAACATTTTTGTTTCTCTTCTGATTGACCTGTTTGTCATCTTGGGTTCGGCTCTGGTGCTTTCGCTCATTCTGAAGACCTTCCTGATTCGCTCGTTCTTCATTCCTTCGGGCTCGATGCTGAACACCTTGCAGATCGATGACCGCATCATTGTGAACCAGTTGGTTCCAGATGTGATCCCGGTGGAGCGCGGCGATATCGTGGTCTTTAAGGACCCAGGCGGTTGGTTGGGCACGATCGAAGAGCAGCCCAAAGACTTTCTGACTTCGACTGGTGAATTTTTCCTTTCAGCATTCGGTCTCGCCGCGCCCGACAGCTCACAGCACCTCGTCAAGCGCGTGATCGGAATTAGTGGTGACCACGTTGTCTGCTGCGATGCCGATGGCAAACTTCAGATCAATGGAGTGTCGATTACCGAGCCTTACATTGCCGATGGCGTCAAACCTTCTGAGACCAAATTCGATGTGACGGTGCCTGAGGGTTCAATTTGGGTCATGGGCGACAACCGGCCAAACTCTGAGGACTCGCGCTATCACCTCGAGCTTCCATCTAAGGGATTTGTCTCGAAGGAGTTCATCGTAGGCAAAGCCTTTGTGCTGAGTTGGCCGTTCGCGCACTGGACTTGGTTGGGCAACTACCCAGATGTCTTCAAAGACGTTCCCAAGCCTTGAGTTCGAGCTTGAGCGGGCGGCAATCCATGGCGCTCGGTTCGTAATCGGCGTCGATGAGGTTGGGCGAGGGGCGCTTGCCGGACCGGTTGCTGTTGGCGCGGCGTTAATCGACCTTCGTTCTGCATCGGCCTGGCCTGCGTCGCTGCGAGATTCCAAACTCATTTCTGAACCAAATCGCGAGATTCTTGAGCCGCAGGTTCGCGATTGGGTGGTGGCTCACGGTGTTGGCATGGTTTCGGCTGCCGAAATTGAGACCGACGGCATAGTCGCCAGTCTCAGAGCCGCCGGTTCGGCTGCGATTTCACAGCTGCTGGATGCTGTTCGGGCCAAGTCGCTTGCGGGTGAGCTTTTGAAAGACGGGTGCCTGATTCTTCTTGATGGTTCGCATAACTGGCTCGGTTCTTCGACGGCGGGTTTCATGGTCATTACCCAAACGAAAGCCGACCGAGATTGCGTCTCAGTGGCTGCCGCTTCGGTGCTGGCCAAAGTCGCGCGTGATCGCTTGATGATTGCCTTGGATGCCGAGATTCCTGGCTATGGGTTCGCAGGTAACAAGGGTTACTCATCGGCCCATCATGTCGTGGTAATCAGGAGTCAGGGACCAAGTCGTGAACACCGGGTTAGCTGGCTAAGCAAGATTCTCGCGAACGATTCTGAAGAAACCAACATTTAGGATTATTGAACGATGGATGAAAACGAGTTTGACGAATACGACCGGCAGTCTGAGTTGGCGCTCTACCGCGAATACAAGGACGTTGTCGCAACTTTCAAGTTTGTGATTGAGACCGAGCGTCGTTTTTATCTGGCTAACGATGTCAAGATCGAGCGCCGCGATGCGGGCAACGACTTCTATTTCGAATTAGAGATGGAAGACGTTTGGGTCTGGGACATCTATCGCACCGACCGCTTCGTGAACAAGGTGAAGGTGCTCACCTTCAAGGATGTCAACATCGAAGAGCTCTCGGGCAAGGCCTTCAAGTTGCCGAAAGAGCTTCAAGTAGGCGAATAACCTTCGCTACGTGGCCATCTAGCGCCAAGTTTTCAACAGTTTTTGTTGGCACTCCAACCGACATTGATAAAGTCGGCACACTCGTGCCATGTCTTATTCCAAACATGTGCTCGGGCAGTATGGCGAACAGGTTGCCGCTGATTTTCTAGCCGGACTCAACTACGAAATCCTCGATCGCAACTGGCGATGCTCATTGGGCGAGCTCGACATCATCGCCAAACACGAGTCAGTAATTGTGTTCGTCGAGGTAAAAACGCGCAACGGGCGCGGATTTGGGCATCCGTTCGAGGCAATTTCAAGCGAGAAGGTTTCTCGGATTCGAAGGCTTGCAGCCGCCTGGCTCAGCGCTAAAGAGCTCGGTTCCACACGTGTTCGAATGGATGCCATTTCGGTGCTGGTCGAGTCTGGACGGGTTTCTGTTGAACACCTGAAGCAGGTGTTCTGATGCATCTGGCAAAGACCGCATCGATCTCGCTGTATGGAATGACTGGCCGTGCCATCGAGATCGAAGCTGACATCTCGAGCAACCTGCCGGGGTTTGTGCTAGTCGGGCTCCCAGACGCGAGTCTTCAGGAATCCTCTGCTCGGGTTCGTGCAGCCATCACCAATTGCGGGTTCAGCTGGCCTAATCGCAAAGTGACGGTAAATCTGTCGCCTGCAAATGTGCCCAAGTCTGGCTCAGGTTTCGACTTGGCAATAGCTGGGGCCATTTTGGCGGCATCCGGTCAACTTAGCAACACCTCGTCATGCCAGACAGTTGCTTTGGGTGAGCTTGCGCTTGACGGCAGTGTGAAACCAATTCCTGGTGTGCTCCCGGCTCTTCGAGAGGCGCAACGTTTCGGATTTACTCGTGCTTTGGTGCCAAGCGAAAACCTCGCCGAAGCCAGACTGATTTCTGGGCTCGAGATCATCCCAGTCTCATGCCTAATCTGTTTCGCTCGGGCGTTTTCGGCCAACGATTTGCCGCGGCGTTGCGACTGCGACTCAGCAGAACCTGCGATCACCGATTCACCGATAACTTCAGCCTCGGTTCAACAGACCGAAACAGCCCTAGACTTCGCCGATGTTCTGGGCCAGCAGTCTGCCATCAGAGCACTTTCGGTTGCGGCTGTGGGTCGCCACCACACGCTGATGGTGGGGCCACCCGGTGCCGGAAAGACCATGCTCGCAGAGCGAATGCCCAGCATTCTGCCCGCTCTCGAAGTTGAGACAGCCGTAGACCTGGCTTCGATTCGCTCTCTGGTTCAAGCAAGGCAGATCAGTCTGATGTCGAATACCCCAAACGCCACTCCCTTCTGTGCTCCGCACCACAGTGTCAATCAAACCGCCATGATTGGTGGCGGCAACCCAGTGCCACGCCCGGGCCAGATTTCTTTAGCGCACGGTGGAGTGTTGTTTCTTGATGAAGCTCCTGAGTTTCCACTGTCCACCCTCGAGGCTTTGCGTGAACCGCTCGAAACGGGCTGCATCTCGATTTCAAGGGCGGCGGGCACAGCCACCTTTCCGGCGAGTTTTCAACTGTTGATGGCAGCCAATCCATGCCCTTGCGGGTTTCGGGGCGTCCCTGGCAAAACCTGCAACTGCAACTATTCCTCGCGTGCGAG
>CAZXFZ010000046.1:3613-7775 GCA_964640285.1 uncultured Rhodoluna sp. | reverse complement strand
TTGCGAGACCCCGGGCAAAGTGGCTCGAGGTGAATCCGGTGCGGTGGCGAACGACCACTATCACCGTTATCTCGAGGACATTCAAATCATGAAGCAGATGGGCGTTCAGGCCTACCGGTTCTCGATGGCTTGGGCTCGAATGTTTCCAGAAGGTGATGAGCGGCGCGAACAGCGCGGCTTCGATTTCTACAATCGCCTGATTGACGCCCTACTGGATGCCGGGATTGAACCAATCGCAACCCTCTATCACTGGGACCTGCCCCAGGCGCTGCAGGATAGGGGCGGCTGGGCCAGTCGCGAGGTTCCCGAGCGTCTTGGTGACTATGCAAGCGCTGCTGCCGCAGAGTTCGGCGATCGGGTAAAGCGATTTGCTCCAATCAACGAACCTTGGGTTATGTCGTGGTTGGGCTACGGTCTCGGTTATCACGCGCCTGGCATCTCTGATTTTGACCAGGCTATTGCGGCTTCGCACCACACCATGCTCGGCCACAACAATGCTTTCAAAGCCATCAAGGCAGTTCGACCAGATGCAAAAGTCGGGCCAGTTCTAAGTCAGAGTCACCCAGACGTTGACGACATCACCGATCCAAAGCAAATGCGGGCCGCTGCCGTTTTCGACATGAACCAGAACACTTTTTGGATGGATGCGTTCTTCAAGGGTGACTACCCAGCGCTCGCGTATGAAATCTATGGTGAACGCCTGACCAAGCACATTCGACCCGGAGATCTTGAGATGCTGCCGAATGATTTCGTCGGCATCAACTATTACTTCAACACGCGAATCGGGCACGAGGTTGAGCCGACGCACCCTAACCGAGTTCGAGTTGTGGATGAGCTCGCCGGTTTGAGCATGATCAGCACCTCGATGGGGCAGACCACCGACATGGGTTGGCCTATTACGCCATACGGTCTAGAGGATTTGCTGGTGCGTTGGACCCGTGAATACCCCGCAACACTCCCGCAGATTTTCATAACCGAGAATGGCGCGGCTTACGACGACGAGCCGGATGCCGATGGGCGAGTGCGCGATCAACGTCGCATCGACTATCTCAACGACCACCTGCTGGCGCTCAAATCGGCAATCGGTCGAGGTGCGAATATCGGTGGATACATGCAGTGGTCCATGATGGATAACTTCGAGTGGGCCGTCGGGTTTGCCAAACGATTCGGAATCGTTCACGTTGACTATTCCACTCAAAAGCGCACAATCAAGGATTCGGGTTACTGGTATCGAGACACCATAGCCTCGAGGGGGCGACACCTAAAGGAGCGCTTCGTTGATTTTGCCTAGCGCTCAGCCGCGCATCCGCATCATCTCTGACAATGACTACTCCGGAGACCCGGACGGTCTGGTTCAACTTGCCCACCATTTGCTGAGCCCTTCGTGTGAGCTGAGAGCCGTGATTGGCAGTCACTTGAGAGCCGGAGATGACGCCTGGCTGTCGAATGATCATTCGGCAAGTGATGCGGTGGTCAAAGTCGTTGAGTTGCTAGATGTCGCAAAGATCGATGCGAGTTTTGAAATCTTCGAGGGTTCAAATTTCGCGATGGCTTCGCAAAATGAACCGTTGCGCAACACAGCAGTCGATTTCATCATCCGCGAGGCACTTCGCCAAGACACCGACCTTCCTCTGTTCGTAGTCTGCGGAGGAAGTCTTACTCAGATTGCGTCAGCTTGGCTGATTGAACCAAGAATCGCAGAGCACCTGACCGTTGTTTGGATCGGTGGCGCAGAGTATCCGGGCAGATTTGTTCCCGAAGGCGTTCCGCAACTGGAATACAACACCGCGGAAGATCTTGTCGCTGCCCAGATCGTTTTTAACCAGAGCGACCTAAGACTGTGGCAGGTGCCGAGGGATGCCTACAGGCAGACCATTGTCAGTCGCGCAGAATTGGCTGCCCGCTGGTCGAAATTGGGCGTTCTCGGAGCCTATTTGGTGTCTCAAATCGAGCAGACGGTGGCCCGATTTGAAGCCATGGGCCGACCACTCGGAGAAACCTACGTCATGGGTGACAGTCCCCTAGTTTTGTTGACCGCCCTGCAAACACCGTTTGAGCCAGATTCGGCAAGTTCGACCCATGAAATCCGACCTCGTCCTCGGTTAAACGACGACGGCAGCTACGCCGAAAATCCGCATGGGCACCCGATCAGGGTCTATCAATCAATCGACAATCGCCTCATGTTCGAAGATTTCTGCGCCAAGCTAAAACTTCGAGCAAACTCTCAGGAATCGAAGCCCTAAGCAGCAGGTTTGCTATCTCGCGTGATTCACGCGATTTCCCACCTTGGTCGGTGAAGACTGCAGCTTTCAGTGGCAGCATCCAACTCCTCACAGGTAGGGTTTTCGCGACTCAAACGAAAGATAACGAAATGGCAACACTGCTCTACCGCCTTGGCAAATTCTCTGCTCGTCGGGCCTGGCTGGTTTTGACCGCTTGGATGCTGACGCTCGGACTCACCATCGCTGGCATGCTCGCTTTTGGCGGCACGTTGTCTTCTGCGATGTCGATCAAGGGGCTGCCCGCTCAAGAGGTCGCTGAGTCGCTGCAAGCGAGTGTGCCCGAGGCAAATCAAGCCGCAGGCAAAATCGTCTTTCACAAAACCGATGGAACCAAGTTCACTGACGCCGAAAAGTTAGCGATCGCTCAGCAGCTAAAGACCGTTGAAGACCTGAGCATCGTCGACAAGGCGATCGATCCATTTGAAGTTGACGACCAGCGCACCCAGCAGCTTGAGCAACTCGCCGATGGTCAAAAAGCGCTCGCCGAAGCACCCGAAACCATCGCCAACGCCGAGGCTGAGATTCAATCGGGACTCACCAAGCTTGACCAGGCACAGACCGAACTGGACACCAATCGAAAAAAGGTTGTCTCAGGCCTAAAGCAAGTAACCGATGGCATTACCCAGGTTCAGGGCGGAATCACTGCTCTCACTACCCTCAGCCCGCGCTCACCCGAGCAGGATGCCCAACTCGTCGGACTCAAGCAGCAGCTGGGGCAGCTAGAAGCTCAACGCCAGACTCTGCTTCAGGCTCAAGCCAAGATTGATGCTGGGCAAGCCGAAATTGACTCGAATCTTGCCACCATCGAAGCAGGTAAGGCTGAGCTAACGGCATCCAAGAAGTCTCTGCCCCAGCAAAAGCAAGAACTCGAAGCCGGCCTGGCCTTGGCAGAAGCCGCTGGCGACTTTGGAACGGTGTCAAAGGATGGCAGCATCGCGGTTGCAAATATCCTGTTTACGAAGGCGCAGGCAGAGCTCGAGACCGCCGAGAAGCAGACCGTAGTTGCCTCGTTCAAGGACTTCAAACTCGACGGGGTAGAGGTGCAGTTTTCGCAGGAAATCACCCAAACCATCGAGGGTCTGCTCGGCATCGGTGAGGTGATCGGTCTGGCAATCGCGCTGATCGTGCTTCTGGTTATGCTCGGCAGTTTTGTTGCCGCCGGATTGCCTCTGCTTGCCGCGATCATTGGCGTGGGCGTTAGCGCAACCCTGACCATGGCCCTTTCTGGAGTGATTCAGATGACCAGCACAACCCCAATTCTGGGCGTGATGCTCGGTTTGGCGGTCGGTATTGACTATTCGCTGTTCATTTTGAACCGTCACCGCAGACAGCTAAAGAACGGTGTCGAGCTAAATGAGTCAATTGCGCTGGCTAACGGCACTTCGGGCAACGCTGTTCTGTTTGCCGGACTTACCGTGATCATCGCTCTGGTTGCCCTCAACCTGACCGGCATCGAGTTCCTAGGCCTGATGGGAACCTTTGCTGCGGCTGCAATTGCAATCTCGGTGCTGGTCGCCCTCACCATGACTCCCGCCATGATGCGAATTGTGGGCATGCGCGTGCTTTCGCGCAAAGAGCGCGCGGCCTTCGCCGCATCCAGCGTTGAATCTCGCGCGGCGGCTGAGAAGGCTACCGAGGAAAGCCAGAAGAGTCGCACAATTTGGGCCAGCAAGCACCCTTGGCTCGCTCTCGGTGCAACCTTCGCAATCTTGATGACAGCGGCGATACCGGCTGCGAGCATGCGCCTCGGCCTGCCAGATGGAGCGAGCGAGGCACCCGATACGACACAGTACAAGGCGTTCTCGCTAATAACTGAGGGTTTCGGGGCCGGTGCCAACGGTCAAATCGCTGCAGTGGTCTCGCTGCCGCAAAAACTGGGC
>CAZXFZ010000046.1:0-3603 GCA_964640285.1 uncultured Rhodoluna sp. | reverse complement strand
CCGATGACCTCTTCGCTCGGCTGCGGCGTGTGGGGCGGCAACATCACCAACGAGAACGTCTCGCTCAAGCACTACATGAACGTGACATGGGTTTCGCGGCCCATACCCGAGGACAGGCCGAGCGACGCGGAGCTGTTCGGCGAGTTCTACCAGACGGCGGTGCTGCTGGTCGGTCTGCCCGATGAAGCGGCCACCCCGCTCGGCAACGAGGCCCTGGTCAGCCAGGGACTCGAACTGCTGCAGACCACGGCAGATCTCGCAACCAGATTTGCCGAGCTCAACAATGTCGAATCGGTGGTGCCAGCAGTCGATAGCGAAGACGGCACCAAGGTGCTATTCCAGATCTTGCCAACCAGTGGCCCGAATTCGCTAGACACCCAGCAGGTGGTTTCTGACCTTAGATCAGCCGAGACCGCAATCGAAAACGAGTTCAACGTCGACCTTGGCATCACCGGTTTCACGGCAATCAACATCGATCTTTCGCAGAAGCTTGCCGACGCACTGCCGCTATACCTGGGCGTCGTTTTGGTTCTGAGCATGCTCCTGATGGTCATGGTGTTCCGATCGCTACTCGTTCCGCTGCTTGGTTCGCTGGGCTTCCTGTTCACGGTTGCCGCGACCCTCGGTGTCGTTACCGCGGTTTACCAGTGGGGTTGGCTTGGTTGGCTGTTCGATGTGCACCAGCCGGCTCCGCTCCTGAATTTCTTGCCAACCATGCTGATTGGAATCCTGTTCGGCTTGGCAATGGACTACCAGCTGTTCCTGGTTTCAGGGATGCGTGAAGCGTGGGCTCACGGCGAGTCCGCTCGCGAGGCAATCAACCACGGTGTTCGCGGTGGACGCGCCGTGGTCATTGCAGCCGCGATCATCATGATTTCGGTGTTTGGCAGCTTTGCGTTCTCTCACCTGGCTATGGTTCGACCAATTGGTTTGGGTCTAGCCATCGGTGTGCTGGCGGATGCCTTCATCGTGCGACTGCTGTTTGTGCCTGCGACCATGCGCTTGTTTGGCAAGGCAGCCTGGTGGCTGCCGAAGTGGCTCGACCGCATCCTGCCTGACTTGGATGTCGAAGGCACAAAGCTGGCCAAGCTGGCCAAGTAAATCGCGAATCGCAGCGCAATAAAAACTGAACAAAGAAGAAGGCCCCCGCTTGCGCGAGGGCCTTCGACTTTTGAGGTTGTGTTACGAGAGCACGTCTGCGGTTGCCTTGCTGTTGGCACCCGAAACGCGACCCCAGATGACACCGACAACGGCTGCCACGAAGGGCAGCAGAACCAGAACCCAACCGAGGGTTGAAAGAGCCCATGGGGTTACTACGTCGTCAGGGGTTGGAGCCAGGCCACCGAGAAGGCTGAAGCGACCCATCAGCAGGTACTCGCCCACAAGTAGGCAAACCAGAGCGCTTGCCGGAGCAATCTTGCCTTGCCAAAGGTTGGCACCCTTGTTCTTGGTGAAGTAAACCAGGATCGCAAGCGAAACCAGAATTTCGACGAAGATAATCGACACCGCGGTTACGGCCGACATCCAGAAGAACAGGTTGCCGATACCGTCTAGGCCTTGGATTGCGAACAGGGCAATCACGACCAGCGCAAGTACCGAGGTCAACAAAAGACCGTTAACCGGAGCGCCTGAGCGGTTGGTCTTCGACAGGCTTGACGGCAGAACGCCACCGCGGCCTAGAGCGAAGAAGTAGCGCCCAGCTGCGTTCTGGAAAGCCAGCAGGCCTGCGAAGAGACTCGAGATAACAAGCCATTCCATGGTGGTTGCTAGCCATGGACCAACGTTGTCAGTTGCCAGACCAAAAACGACTGCAGCAGGGTTGGTAAATCCATCCGACATTTCGCCTACCTTGTTCGAGATGTCGCTGGCGCCGAGGCCGGTGACGACCGAGAAAGAAACGAAGGTGAATAGAGCGGTGATGATTCCGATTGCCCAGTAGGTTGCCATCGGAACCGCGCGCTTTGGATCCTTGGCTTCCTCGCCATAGATTGCGGTTGCCTCAAAACCGATGAACGAGGCGAAGGCAAAGGCGACGGCGATACCCGCTCCGCCGGCCAAACCGCCAGCGAAGATTGCGTCGAGGCCAAATGATGCACCGAAGTTCAGCCCCTCTGGGCCACCTTTTGCGAAGATTCCGATTGCCATCACGACGAGTGAGAGAAGCTCGAGAATCATCAAAACACCGAGCAGTTTTGCGCCGACATCAACTGAGAGAAGTGATAGACCGGTGACTACTAGCCAGCCGACGATAGCCCAGCCGTACCAGGTCAGAGTTTCGGGCAAAGCTAGAGCGAGAAGGCCACCGAAGAAGCCGTAGATTGCAAGTTGAATAGTGATGTAGCCAACCAGCGAGGCAAAAGCCGAACCTACTCCGGCTTCTTTTCCGAGGCCGCGACCAACATAGGCAAAGAACGCACCAGTGTTGGTAACTTCACGGCTCATGCGCGTGAAGCCAACGCTAAAGACAAGAAGCAACAGACCAACCAACAAGTAGGTTCCAGATGCTGCGGCTCCGTTTCCGAGCCCAATTGCAACCGGCACAGCGCCGGTCATACCAACCAGTGGTGCGGATGCCGCAACCACGAAAAACACAATTCCTAGAATTCCGAGTCGGCCCTTTTTTAGGGCGCCATCTTGTTTATCAGACATGTATGCCGATCTCCTCATTGAGTGTGGTCGTTCGGGGGCAAACGACCTAACGCTTAGACTTGCCGACCGCGGGGGAGCTGGTCAATTCTCACTCGCGAGTTTCTTCCACAATTTGCCGAATCGTTACAAAGAAAAAAAGGCCGAAAATCGTTAGGTTGCGAACGAATTGTCTAGGCTTAACGTCATGTCTGAGCTCAAAGGTTTCTTTGCCCCGCTGACCCCAACCGGCCGCAGCTCGGTTGCCCCGAACATGCCCTGGTTCTATTCGGGAAACCTGCTCACCGTGGAGTACCTAACCGATCCAGCCAACGTGCGAGCCATTCTTCCGCCAGAACTCGAGCTCGCAGACGAGCATCCTGGAGCTGTTGCCTTTATTTGGGCCGATTGGCAGAGCTGCTCGACCGGTGGCGAGGAACTGCTTGACCCCCAGCGTTCGCAATACCTTGAAGCCTTTGCCGTTGTGCGTTGCAAGTATGAAGGCAAGACCTACAGCCGCTGCGTAGCAATCTGGGTGACTAAAGACTTCGCCATCGCACGCGGCTACTTTCAGGGCTACCCAAAGAAGCTTGGCTCGATTGCCATGACCCGAATCTTCAACCACGGCAAGGCAACGCCAAAACTCGAGGCCGGCGCAAAACTCGGCGCCAGTGTCGCCGCATACGACCACAGGCTGGCAAGCGCGGTGGTAACCCTGCGCGAACCTAGCGAAACAAACGGTTTCGTCAACGGTCACCCGATGCTACACAGCCGTTGGATGCCTTCCATCACGCCTGGCCTTGGCAACTCGCTAGACCAGTTGATCACGATGGGTGGTGTGGATGCGGATCTCGGCCAACCTTGGAAGGGCGATGCTGTGCTCGAGCTGCATGACTCGCAGTGGGACGAACTTGCCTCGATTTTGCCGGTCAAGGAAATCCTCGGCGGCTATTACCGCGAGGTCGGCGTGACTTTCAA
>CAZXFZ010000045.1:0-7854 GCA_964640285.1 uncultured Rhodoluna sp. | reverse complement strand
ATGCACATTGCGCGCGGTGAGTTCAAGTACACCTGGAAGATGAACCTGTCACTGTTGGGCCTGAGCCTTGTTGCGCTGGTCTTGCAGCTGTTGGTTTCGCTTCCTGTCTTTTAGCAAAAACTAGAGCTTTTGGAACCCCGCTCTGAGTCGAGCCCGCGAAAGGGTAGTGATCAGGGCGGGGGCCAGAAGCCAAATCAGCAACGAGGTCGTGATTGCGCGACCGGCATCCCAGATCAAGCCACCGGTAAACAACTCGTATTGCAAGAACCGCCAGAGGTTTGTGCCTAAGTCAGCCCCTGGCAGGTAACTGATCGTGGTGCCGGTGCCGGCGAGGTATGGCCAGTTCCACAGCGTCATCAAACCGCCGTAGACAAAGCTCGCAACCACGGCAAAAGGTATCAAGACCCAGCGCGGCCGAGAAACCTTAGGCAAGGCACCCGCGAGAAGACCCACTAAGCCCGCAGCCATCATCTGGAAAGGCAACCAAGGGCCAACGCCTCCGGTAAGCAACGCAGAAACCAGCAGCGAGCTGGTGCCGAGCAAGAAACCGAATCCAGAGCCGAACACATAGGCGGCGATGATAAGCAAAAAGAAGACGGTCTCTATGCCCGCGGTGCCAGCGCCGAGAACTCGAATTGTCGCGTTTAGCGCCGTCAAGACACCCAGCACGGCCAGCCGGCGACTATCGAGTTGGCCCGAGGAATACTCGACCAGCACTAGAACCAAAATCACTGGCATAAGTAGCGCAAAAACAGCCTGAGCGAAGCTCGATTCCGAAACCTGCTGTGCGCTAATCAGAAGCGGCCAAGCGAACAGCAGAATGGATGCCGTTGCGGCTAGCGCCACCGACAACCTGGACATCCACTTTCCACTCATGCGTTCACCTGCTCGACGCGAATCAGGCCTGGCTCTCGGCAAACCTGAGCTATCTGACTTGGGTTCATTGACCCGTGTCCCAGCAATTGCTGTGGTGGCCCGGTTTCGACAATCTTGCCCGCTTCGATTTTGAGCAACCGATCCGCTACCTGAGCCATGAATTCGACATCGTGCGAGGCAACCAGCACCGAATGACCGTCTCGGGCCAGGCGATGCAGCTGTTCGGTGAGTCTGCGCTTGGCCTCATAATCTAGCCCTCGGGTCGGCTCATCGAGCAGCACGATCCTTGCTTTGCGAACTAGTTGTATGGCCAGAACCAAAGCTAACTGCTGGCCGGCAGAAAGATCGCGAGGATGCAGTGACGGGTCCACTCGGCCTGCCAGGCGTGCGAAGATGCCCGCGGTGCTGCCGGGCGCGGCGTTAGCTCGGGCGTCGGATTCGGCAAGCTCTTCGCTCACCGACGACAGAAAGAGTAGGTCGTTAGCCTGTTGAGGCACTAGGCAAATACTCGCGTCTTTGGGTTCAACCAACCCTGCAGAGCGCGAACCGAATCCGCTAATGGCCCATAGCAGGCTCGATTTTCCTGACCCGTTAGAGCCCATGAGCCCAAGAATCTCACCTTCGAAAAGCTGAAACGAAATCTCATCGCAAGCACGCTGACTGCCATAGTCAACGCTCACTCCAACGACCTCAAGGCCGACTTTGCCATCGTTGCTGGGGTTCTCAAGGCGCGTCCATGCTCTTGGGTGGTTAGCCCAGAGAGCATGTGCGACCTCGGCTTGAACCGGAATCTCTTGCCAGCCAAGTTTCTGGCCGAGTTCGACGATTGGCGGTGTCATGCGCGCATCTTTGTAGAGCGCAGATGCCATTCGACTCGATGGTGCTTGGCTGACAGTGCCATCCCCGTGAACCACACAAATTGAATCGACCAGTTCGAGCACTCGCTCGATTCGGTGTTCAACCAGCAATACTGTCACCGACAACTCTCGGGAGAGTCGCCTCAAAATTCCAAGAGTTTCTGCGGCGGCCTCGGGGTCTAAAGCGGAAGTTGGTTCATCTAGCAACAGCACTCGCTGCCCCGCAGCGACAGCCGCAGCAATCGCAACCCGCTGTTGTTGGCCACCGCTGAGCTCGGTCAGTCTTCTGTTAAGGAGGTCACTCAGTTGGAGTGCTTTAGCTAGTTGGGCGACTCGATCCTTCATTTTTGATTGATCCACGCCAAGCTGTTCCATGCCGAATGCCAATTCCTCGGCCACGGTTTCTGCCACGAAACCGAATTCAGAATTCTGGTTGACATAGCCAACTAGGTCGGCCAAATCCTGAGGCATTGCACCTAGACGCTCTTGACCAAATAGCTTTATCGAACCCGAGATATTGCCGCCCGAAAAGTGTGGCGAAAGCCCATTTATTGTTCTCAGCAGGGTCGATTTTCCAGAGCCGGTTGCGCCGCAAATGAGTGCAAACTCACCCTGGGTAAACTGCAGATTTACGCGGCTGAGCACCTTGCGGTCATCGGTTCCGTAATCAAAACTTAGGCCGCTTATCTCAATTACATTCTCGGCTGATCTTGGCTGGGTTGTCATTGCAAGACCCCTGCAAAAAGCAAACCGGCGCTCGCCGCAAATAGCAGGTAATCGACTCGGCCAAATCTGGTTGAAACATACTTCGTTCGCAGGTTCACTTTTGAAGCCGTTCTGAGCGCAATCCATGCAGCACAAATGCTGGCAATGACCAGGAGCACCGAAAACAGCATCCCAGAGCCAGTTAGCAAGAAGAAGATGCCCCAGATCATGCACAGCAGAGAAAAAAGGGATGCGAATCGGCTAACCAAGACCTGTTTGCGGGTGAGTTGCCCTTTTCGCCCAAAGCCCCTAGCTGACATGGATGCTGCCAGCTGCATGGAGCGTTCAAGCGAATCTTCCAGAACCGGAATCACGATGCTCTTGAGCGTTCTCAAGCCTTTCGAACGTCCGCGAATCAAAGAAGCCCTGCGAACGCGCTGAAGACTCGAAATGAGTTCGGGAACCAGATTGAGTGCGACCGAAATTGCCGCGGCAAGTTCATAAAGCGCCCCCGGCATGTGCTTGAGCAGTCGCCTCGGATTCGCCATTGCGTTCGCTACAGCGACGCTAAGAATGATTGCGGCAAGGCGAAGACCATCGGTAGCCCCAGCCATGACATCGGCCCAGATGCTGGCATCGCCGCCAAAAATGATTCGAAAAGCGATTCGAATAAAAACTACGGCCGCAGCAACAATCAGAAACACCTTCAGGTGGTTGACTGCCTTGATCGATCGCTGAAACAGAATGACTATCGCGATGCAAAGAAGAGCGTGCCCTAAAAGTTGAATGGCTGACGTGGTTGTCGTGGCTAAGAACGCTGCGGATACTCCAAAAACCCACCAAGTCACAGGATGCGCTTGAGGCATCGATGTGTTTGCTGCACCCAGTTTCAGATCAGGGCTAGTTGCTGGCATCGCAGTCGATTGTTTCTGGTTCGATTCCGGGCCTGACATCGCTGATTGACTTGCCGCTAGGAATCCAGACCCAGGCTTCGGCCTCGCCGCATTTTGGTCTGTGCATGTTCGAGCCAACTCCGGCAATAATCCAACTCTTTCCGATCTCTGAATTGGTCACAAAGTAACCCCAGGTGCCCTCGGTTGGAGTTGGCGTGTCTGAGCAGTCCTGCAAATCAGGGCTGGGCCAACCGTCAAGTCTGCAAACAAACCCGGTGGGGTAGTCGCCCGTTCCCTCGGGTTTCAGTCCGGCGGCAAGAAGCAACTCCCATCCAGTGCCTGTGAAATTCTCGACCCGCTTCGAGACAATCTCTCTTCCGGATTCGCTGCCAAAGTCAACCACTAACTGAACCGAATTAGATTGCACTCCAGTAACTGCTTCAGTGCTCTGCTCGATAGAACCAGATGAGGATGCCGAGCTCGTGAGTGCGACGCGCAGCCCAATGGCAACCGCGAGCGCCACAACGGGCACGGTCAGCCAGAGGATTGCGCGTCGCACACTTTTGTTCATGAGATTCGGTTACTTCTTTTTCGCAAGCAGCTCAAGGTAGGTCTTGCCGATCATTGGGGCATAGGCCTGTGCCGTGGCAAAAACGTCACCGGCTCCGTTTGACCATGCCGACTTAATGCCGCCGTCGGCTACCACCTGAGTTTTGAGCCAGGCTGAAACACGAGTGATGTTTGCTCCCGCAGCCTTCAAACCCATCGCCGCATAAGCTGTGCCATTTGGATCGGGTGAGAAAGTTCCATCACCGTTGTCGGCCTGCCAGTAGCTGCCCGAGACCTGCACGCTGCGCAGGTAGGCTGCCGCTTTGACGATCACTGCCTTGCGAGCAGCGACAACAGAGGTTCCACCGTAGTTCCGAAGTGCCGCGAGTGCCTGCAGAGTTAGCCCAGTTCCGTCGACCGAGCTAGCGCTCGACCAACCCGAGAAGCCGCCGTCCACATTCGCCTTCGATTGCAAGAAGGTGAGCACTCGGTTCGCAAGCGCATCCTGCTTGAATGCGTTCAATCCAAGAACAACCCAGGCGTATTCGACGCTGTTGTTGTTTGCCAGCGCAATCGAACCGTTTGAAGCGATTGCACCTTTTAGCTCATTGAATACCGCAAGCTGCAGCGGGCGATTTGCTACGCCAAGCGCGTTGCTCGCAAACAAGAAGAGCCCCGCACGTCCGGTGCGAAGCACGCCATCCTTTGTGTAAAGGTATCCAGTCTTGTTGTTAGCCACAACGGTGCGATCGGCAAGGATGCGCTTCACGGCTGGCAACTGCTTCACCAGGCTGTAGCCGCCCGCTTTGCGCTGCAGCAGGGCTTCGATGGTAAGTCCGTACTCGGTATTGCCATAGAGCACGATTTCCTGATTGGCATTGAATGCCTTGTCGATAAACGCCAGTGTTGCTGGGGCGTTGTCGGTTGCCGATGCGGCGGGGGTTTGCGCGGTGACTGCCGCGAGCGTGATTGTGATTAGTGCTGCTAGTTTGCGCAGCCCAGATCGTGATTTCAGCATTTTGCTGCCTTTCACTTTGGATCTGAGTGCGAAGGCGGTTGGGCTGAAATCGTGCAGTTGGCTGCACCAAGCCGTTCCGACTCCGACCGTAGACCTCGACGGTAATTGAGGAGTCAATTGCAATTCGCAGGCATTCCGGCTTTAACGGTTGCGGGTCAGTGTCTGAGTTTCACAGACTTCCCCTGCTGTTGCAAAAGATACGTTCCTATGGAAGAACGTGGCTCAAATCTAGCAGCGAATAGCCCACGAACACGCACGCGTCGAGCAAGAAATGCGCAATTACGAAAGGCAGTGCCGATCCGTTTGGATTCTTCTTGCGCCAGCGCTCAAAAAGCCAACCGAACACCAAACCCATGACAAAGTTGCCGATTAGGCCTCCGAAGCCTTGGTAAAGGTGGTAGCTGCCACGAAGTGCCGCACTCAGCAGAACGCGCGAGTGGGTCTTGAAGCCCAATAATTCGAGGCGGGTCTGCAGATAACTCAACAGCACTGTTTCTTCTAACAAAGCGGCCTTGACAGCCATCAAGAGGAGCACGGGGATTGTCCACCAGTACTCCGCCAGATTTGCGGGCTCAACCTTGGCGGCCAAGCCAAGGTATCTTGCGGCAAGGTATAAGCCGATTCCCGGGATGCCGATTGCGGCAGCCAGCAGCACTCCGCGAAGCAGAGCGCTCGCGAACCCGTGTCTCGCGGAAAGCCCAAGTGACTCGACCCACGGTCTCGTTCCGCGACTCAATAGATATGCAACTAGCGCGACTGGTGCAAGCCCCAGCACCACGTATGTCAGCTGATAAGCGAGATCAAGCCATGCGTTCTGCGCTGCGCTCTGATTTAGTTTCACTGCAGAACCGGCCAGGCCATCAACCGACGTGGCTGTGCGAATCAGGCTGAGAATTGAGAAGACGGCGGATGCGCCAAGGCTCAGCGCCAAAACAATCCATAATTCGACAGTCAGTTGACGTCTCTCGCTAACTTTGAGCGAGCCAATTGAAGAATCGCTCAAATCATCGTCCTAACCGCCATCCATACGGCCATAGAAACAATCAAGCCTCCGCCTAAGACACCTGTCCAACTTTGAACAGCTGGCGAGGTAATCCTTCGAGTGAAGAATGCCAGAGCTGCGATGCTCTGCTGCCAGATGAGCGATGCCACAAAAACGGCGACGGCAAAAACGAAGGCGGTGAGCCACACGCTCTCACCCAAAATGCCGAGTTTTGAGGAATCGATCAGGGCAACCGATGGAGAGATGGCAAGAAAAAACAGAGCGGTCGGGGGATTCACCGCAGTTGCACCGGCAAACCTCAACCAAGTTCGAATTACCCCTCCACTTTCGGCTGCCCCAGTTGAGGCAACGTTTTCGGCTGATCGCATCCTTCTCAGCGACGAAAGCAGAACGCGCACTCCGACAAATCCAAGGATGCCGGCACCCACCCAAGTCAGAGCTGCACCCCACTCGCTCATGAAGCGGCCAACTTGACTGCCTAGTCCAAAGACTACGAAGGCATACCCAAAGTCAACGGATGCCATCGCTAACCCACCCGCAACGCCGTGCCGCCAACCGCGAGACAGGGTTGTCGCAATCAAAAGGAGCGCCATCGGACCCAACGGAATAGCCAGGCTAAATCCAGCGGTGAGGCCGAGGCCGATTAGTTCGAGCATGGCAAATAGTCTGGCACTCGGTTCGATGCATGTTCGGGATGACGAATAGGGATTTGTAACAGATTTGTAAACGCTTGTAAAAAGCCGTAGCAAAGTGAATTTAAGGTAGCCAAAGCCTTTTGTGATGCTTTAGGCTTTTTTTACCCAAGGCCTTGCCTTATCTGGATTGGGAGTGGTTTCACACTCGATTCAGGGCGGCATGTCTTAACAACAAGGAGAAACAGATGAAACTAACTCGCACCTCGCGAGCTTCGATTGCTGTTGCTGCTGTTGCTGGTCTCGCGTCGGTTGGCCTTGTTGCCCCGTCAGAGGCAGCTACTCGTAGCACCGTTGTAATCGTTACAAGCAACGCAGTGACTTCGCTAAACCCAAGCACTCCGGACACCAACCTCACCATCAACAACGATGTTGCTTACCTGACCGGCATGGGCTTTGCGTACTACGACGACAAGAAGAACCTGAAGCGCAACACCACTCTCGGTTCATTCAAGATCGTCAAGAGCGCTCCAAATGACTTCCGTGTTCAGTACACCGTAAACAAGGGACGCGTCTGGTCAGACGGCACCCCAATCACCGGTGTCGACATGCTCCTGAGCCACGTTCTTTCATCGAGCGCTTACTCGAAGAAGGCTGGTCTTGGTGACCCAGCTGCTACCGACAAGAAGCCAGCGTTTGACTCGCTCGGCTACGGTGGCGTTTACGACAGCAACGTCGTTGGTCTGCCAATCCTTTCGGCTGACAAGATGTCAGTCACCATCCGCTACAAGTCGTTCCAGCCTGACTGGGAGATCCTGGGCCCTGGTGTCTCACCAGTTCACACCCTGGTTCACCTTGCTGCTGGCAAGACCAAGCTAGGCACCGCAGCTGAGAACACCGCTGCTACCGCTCGCTTCCTAACCGCTTTCCAGAAGTACGACACCACCCTTCTGAGCTCAATCGGTAAGGTTTGGTCAGAGGCTTACAACATCACTCAGGTTGATGCCAACACAAACCCACTCCTATTCGTAGGTAACGGTGGATTTATTGTTGACAGCGCAGTGACAAAGTCATCTGTAACTTTGAAGGTCAACCCTAAGTACAACTCAGGTCCAAAGCTCAGCGGAACTATCGATACAGTTATCTTTAAGTTCATCTCTGATGGAACTGCAGCTTCACAGGCACTTGCAAATGGTGAGCTTGATGTTTACTCAGGTCAGCCAACAGCAGATGCTGTAGCTGCATTGAAGAAGCTCACAAACGTTAACCTCATTGGTGGAATTAACGCTTGCTACGAGCACTGGGATACACGCGTAGGTAA
>CAZXFZ010000044.1:7218-7862 GCA_964640285.1 uncultured Rhodoluna sp. | reverse complement strand
ATCTGCCCGTTTGTCTCTACCAGATTCAGAACAAGTACCGCGATGAGGCGCGTCCTCGTGCAGGTCTGCTGCGCGGTCGTGAATTTGTGATGAAGGATGCCTACAGCTTTGATCTAACCGACGAGGGGCTCGAGGCAAGCTATCAGGCCCAGCGCGCAGCCTACGAGCGCATCTTCACTCGTCTCGGGGTCGAATACGTGATCGTTAAGGCCGACGCTGGTGCAATGGGCGGTTCGGCATCCGAGGAGTTTTTGAGCCCTAGCCCAATTGGCGAAGACACCTATGTGCGCTCACCAGGCGGCTATGCGGCCAACGTCGAGGCGGTAAAGACCGTTGCTCCAGCCGCCTCTTCAATCGAGGGCAAGCCGGCAGCGGTAGTTCACCCTTCACCGAATACCCCCACCATTGCGACCCTGGTCGATTTGGCCAACGCAACTGTTCCGCGAACCGACGGTCGCGCCTGGACAGCAGCAGACACCTTGAAGAACGTGGTGCTCGCGCTCACCTCACCCGAGGGCAAGCGTGAGCTGGTCGTCGTCGGCATCCCGGGCGATCGAGAGGTGGATGCCAAGCGCGCCGAGGCGGCCGTCTCGCCAAACCAGGATGAGGCCGGGACGGAGTCTGACGTCGAAAAGGGCCCGTGG
>CAZXFZ010000044.1:0-7207 GCA_964640285.1 uncultured Rhodoluna sp. | reverse complement strand
TACATCGGTCCCGTTCGCCTAACCGCCGGCAAGTCCGAGCAGGTTCTGGGTCTCGAAGGTGCCACCAAGATTCGATACCTGCTGGACCCGCGAGTGGTCGACGGCACTGCTTGGATCACTGGCGCAAACGAGCCAGAAAAGCACGTTTTCGATCTGGTCAAGGGTCGCGATTTCGAGGCCGATGGAACAGCTGACATCGCTGAGGTTCGCGAAGGCGACCTGGCTCCTGATGGTTCTGGGCCGCTAGAGCTGGCCCGCGGCATCGAGATCGGCCACGTGTTCCAACTTGGTCGCAAGTATGCCGAGGCGCTTGACCTCAAGGTGCTCGACGAGAACGGCAAGCTGGTAACCGTCACCATGGGTTCCTACGGAATCGGTGTGACTCGTCTTGTCGCCGTGTTGGCCGAGGCAAACAACGACGATAAGGGTCTGATTTGGCCCGAATCCGTTTCGCCCGCCGACATTTACGTGGTGGCTGCCGGCAAGGACGATGCCGTTTACGAGGCAGCTGAAAAGCTTGCCGCCGATTTTGAAGCAGCTGGAAAGACTGTAATTCTCGATGACCGACCCAAGGTCAGCCCGGGTGTCAAGTTTGGCGATGCCGAGTTGATTGGCGTACCAAATATCGTGATCGTTGGCCGCGGGCTCGAAACCGGTGAAGTAGACCTCTGGAACCGTCGAACCGGAGAGCGAACTGCGGTCAAGCTCGATAACGTGCTAGGTGAATTGGTCTAGTTTCAAGTACCATTACAGCCTGTTCTTACAACTTCACTAACGGCCTGGAGGCATCACATGGATAGCGATCTGAGTGTTCTAAAGCAGATTGAGCGGGAATTCGAAATTCCGGTATCCGAATCTGTGACCATCATCGAGGCTGCCGTGCTCGCCGCCTACCACAAAGTCGTTGGCAACAATGAACCTGCGCGTGCAGAACTAAACCGCACCACGGGTCACGTCACGATATATGAGCCAATCAAGGATGAAGAAGGCAATCAAACTGGCGAGCGCGAGGTAACCCCCGAAAACTTCGGACGCATCGCGGCCAGCGCGGGCAAGCAGGTAATCGCACAGCGCATCCGTGCCCTCAACGACGAGAGCGTGTTCGGTGAATTCCAAGGCAAAGAGGGTGACATCGTCTCGGGCACCATCCAGCAGGGTTCGAAGCCGTACATGGTTTATGTCGACCTGGGTTCAATCGAGGCGATCATGCCTCCTGAAGAGCAGGTGCCGGGCGAGGACTACTCACACGGCAAGCGCATCCGCGTTTATGTGACCAGCGTCAACCGCGGCACTCGCGGCCCACAGGTTACGGTTTCTCGCACGCACCCGAGCCTGGTTCGCAAGCTGTTCGCGCTCGAGGTTCCCGAGATCGCCAGCGGCGTGGTTGAAATCGTTTCACTCGCTCGCGAGGCCGGTCACCGCACCAAGATTGCGGTCAAGGCGACCGTGCCAGGCGTCAACGCAAAGGGTTCCTGCATCGGCGAACTCGGTCAGCGTGTGCGTGCAGTAACCGCGGAACTGAATGACGAGAAGATCGACATCGTTGATTTCAGCGAGGATCTGCCGACATTCGTGGCTTCAGCGCTGTCACCCGCCAAGGTCTCGAGTGCATTCACTCTGGATGCCGCTGCACGCTCGGTGCGGGTTCTAGTGCCAGACTTCCAGCTTTCGCTAGCCATCGGCAAGGAAGGTCAGAATGCACGTCTAGCCGCAAAGTTGACGGGTGCGAAGATCGACATCCAGCCAGACAGCATCCTCGAGGATTAGCCAAACTGAGCCGCTAACTGTGGCTCTTTCGAAGGCCAGGGGCTAGAATGAATCCCGTTAGAACTTGTGTTGGCTGTCGCCAGCGTGCTAATCAGTCAGATTTATTGAGACTCGTCTCTAGGCTCTCGTTGGATTCCACGGCAATTGTGGAGTTCGATTTTCAGCGAAAAATCTCTGGCAGGGGAGCATGGCTGCATCCCAATCAAGAATGTTTGAACCTCGCGATTCAGCGTCGGGCAATTGCTCGGGCACTGAAAATCTCGGTTCACGCAGACACCACGGGTTTGAACTTTCGCAAAGAACAGGCAGAAACGATGATGGCAAAAAATGAGTAGCTCGAAATGAGTACCCAACTGCTTTAAATCGGCCTACCCTGACTCGGGGGAGGCCCCCAGACAGGAGAAACTAAGTGGCGCTTCCACGCGTATACGACATCGCCAAAGAGCTCGGTATTGATACCAACGAGGCACTGGCAAAACTCAAGGAACTCGGCGAGTACGTCAAGAGCGGTTCATCGACCATCGCTCCGCCGGTTGCCAAGAAACTTAGGGATGCGTTCCCAAACGCAAAACCAAAAGCCGAGGAGCCAAAGGCTCAGCCGGCAAAGCCTGAGGCCGCTCCAGAAGCCGCAGCAACTCCAAGTGCACCCGCACCAGCGACTCCAGCTGCCGCCAAGCCTTCGGCAAAAACCGAGGCCAGCGAATCAGAGTCTCCTGCGGCCCCAGCGGCTGCGGCAAAGCCCGCAGCCGCACCAGCAGCTCCTGCGCCAGCCGCACCTTCGGCGGGATCGGCAACCAAGCCACCCGCGCCAGGTTCAGTACCGGGCATTCCACGCCCCGGAAACAACCCATTCGCCTCGTCACAGGGCATGGGCATTCCACGCCCAATGGCTCGTCCAGGAAACAACCCGTTTGCTCCATCGCAGGGCATGGGTCGACCAAACCAGGGAGGCGCTGGCCGCCCGGGTGGTCCACGTCCGGCAGGTGCCGGCGCTCCGGGTCGTCCCGGTGGTCCACGTCCAGCAGGCGCTGGCGGTCCGGGTCGCCCAGGCGGTTTCGGTGGCGGAGCCCCTCGTCCGGGTTTCGGTGGCGGACCAGGTGCTGGTAACGCCGGTGGCTTCGGCGCTCCACGTCCAGGTGGTGCACCTGCAGGTCGCGGTGGACGCGGTGGCGGAACCGCTGGCGCATTCGGCAAGGGTGGGGCGCGCGGCGCATCCAAGGCCCGCAAGTCGAAGCGTGCAAAGCGCGAAGAATTCGAGCAGAGAACTGCACCGAGTCTGGGTGGAGCAGTTGTTCCACGCGGCGATGGCAGCACCGTTGTGCGCTTGCGCCGCGGTGCCAGCCTGCAAGACTTCGCAGACAAGATTGATGCCAACGCTGGTCAGCTGATCACCGTTCTGTTCCACCTCGGTCAGATGGCGACTGCAACCCAGTCAATTGACGAAGACACCTTTGCGATTCTCGGCGAAGAGCTCGGCTACAAGGTCGAGGTAGTTTCGCCAGAAGACGAAGAGCGAGGGCTGTTCGAAGGCTTTGGTCTCGACATTTCGCCCGATCACGCCGACGTCGAGGATGACCTCGAGGCCCGTCCGCCGGTCGTCACCGTCATGGGTCACGTCGACCACGGTAAGACTCGCTTGCTCGACAGCATTCGCAACTCGAACGTGATTGCTGGTGAAGCGGGCGGAATCACCCAACACATCGGTGCCTACCAGGTGCACGTTGAGCACGAGGGTGTTGACCGTGCTATCACCTTCATCGATACACCGGGTCACGAGGCCTTTACCGCTATGCGTGCCCGTGGTGCTCAGGTCACCGACCTTGCAATCCTCGTGGTAGCTGCCGACGACGGTGTGATGCCGCAGACCATCGAAGCGCTCAACCACGCCCAGTCGGCCGGTGTGCCAATCGTGGTCGCGGTCAACAAGGTCGATAAAGAGTCGGCCAACCCAGCCAAGATTCGCCAGCAGTTGACCGAGTTCAACCTCGTTGCCGAAGAGTATGGCGGCGATGTCATGTTCGTCGACGTTTCGGCTCTGACTGGCAAGGGCATCAAGGATCTGTTGGATGCGGTGCTGCTCACCGCCGATGCTGCTCTCGACATGCGTGCCAACCCGAACAAGGATGCGCGCGGTGTTGCAATCGAAGCAAACCTCGACAAGGGTCGCGGTGCTGTTGCCACTGTTCTGATTCAGTCGGGAACGCTATCTGTCGGAGACTCGATCGTTGCTGGTGCGGCACACGGTCGCGTTCGCGCAATGTTTGACGAGAACGGCAAGGCTGTCCAACAGGCCGGTCCTAGCCGACCAGTCCAGGTTCTCGGCCTGCAGTCTGTTCCTCGCGCGGGTGACACCTTTGTGGTGACCGACGATGAGCGTCAGGCTCGCCAAATCGCTGAAAAGCGTGAGGCAGCAGACCGAAACGCTCTGCTGGCCAAGACTCGCAAGCGCGTCAGCCTCGAAGACTTCACCAAGGCTCTCGAAGAGGGCAAGGTTGAGTCACTCAACCTCGTCATTAAGGGAGACGTTTCGGGTGCCGTCGAAGCCCTCGAGGACTCGCTGCTCAAGATCGAAGTCGATGACTCGGTACAGCTGCGCATCATCCACCGCGGTGTTGGTGCCATCACCGAGAGCGACGTCAACCTTGCAACCGTTGACAACGCAATCATCATCGGCTTCAACGTTCGCCCAGACAACAAGGCCAAGGAGCGCGCTGACCGCGAGGGTGTCGACATTCGCCACTACACGGTGATCTACCAGGCACTCGAAGACATTGAGAACGCACTCAAGGGCATGCTTAAGCCTGAATTCGAAGAAGTTCAGACCGGTACCGCCGAGGTGCGCGAACTGTTCAAGTCTTCAAAGGTGGGCACCATCGCCGGTTCGATCGTTCGATCGGGTTCGATCAAGCGCAACGCTTCGGCCCGCGTGCTTCGCGACGGCAAGGTCATTGCAGACAACCTCAAGATCGACTCGCTAAAGCGATTCAAGGATGACGCGACTGAGGTAAAGACCGACTACGAATGTGGTATCGGTCTTGGCGGTTTCAACGATCTGCAGCTCGAAGACATCATCGAAACCTTCGAAATGCGCGAGAAGCCACGCGTCTAGACACGCTAGGTTCAAGGAGTTCTCATGGTTGATCACGCACGCGCCAGGCGTCTGGCCGAGCGAATCAAGGTATTGGTGGCCGAGGCGCTCGAGCGCACGGTCAAAGATCCTGACCTCGGTTTTGTAACCATCACCGAGGTCAGGGTTACTCCAGACCTGCAGCACGCAAAGATCTTCTACACGGTTTTCGGCAGCGAGGATGACCGCAGTCGAAGCAGCGAGATCATCGAGCGCAACCGCGGACGCATCCGTGGCGAAGTTGGTCGCCAGTTGTCGATCCGGCTCACCCCAACCATCGAGTTCGAACTCGATGACGTGCAGGATAACGCCGCGCACCTCAACGACCTGCTCGCGCAGGCCAAGGAGCGCGATGAAGAGCTGCACAAGCTCGCCGAGGGGGCCAAGTTTGCGGGTGAAGAAAACCCATACAAAGAGCCGCGGAATCCTGAAGACGAGGATTAGTTGACCGTTCAACCTGGTTTGCTGCTTGTCGATAAACCGGCCGGCATCACCAGTCACGACGTGGTTGCTAAGGTCCGCCGTTTGGCGGGCACCCGAAAAGTGGGCCACGCTGGAACTCTTGACCCGATGGCAACTGGGCTGATGCTGCTCGGCATCGAGTCAGCCACCAAATTGCTCACTTTTCTGGTCGGCGAAGACAAAACCTACCTAGCCACTATTCGGTTAGGTGCGAGCACGGTGACCGACGATGCCGAAGGTGATGTGATTGGCAAGGCATCGCCGAACGATGTTGCCAGGGTATTTGCCCAACTCAGCGAAGTCTTAGAGCCCGCACTGCAGAAGCTTCGCGGCGAAATATCGCAGAGACCCTCAGCTGTGAGTGCCATCAAGGTTGACGGCCAGCGCGCATACGCTCGAGTTAGATCGGGTGAGGAAGTCGTGCTGGATGCTCGTCAAGTCACAGTTTCGCGTTTTGAAATGCTCTCGCAACCCCGACTAATCGAGGGTCAAGACGGCACTTTCATCGATCTTGATGTTGTCGTTGATTGCTCGTCCGGAACATACATTCGGGCTCTAGCTCGCGATCTAGGTTCCGATCTCAGACTTGGTGGCCATCTGACCAGTCTGCGCAGAACCAGGGTTGGCGATTTTTCAATCGAGGATGCGCCCAGTCTCAGCGACCTAGAGCGCGACGGGCTTCGAGTGCTGCCGCTGGCTCAGGCGGCAATTGCAAGGTTCGAGACTTACAACCTGACTTCGGCAGAGGCTCTCGAATTGCGCCAAGGCAAGCGACCGAGTTTTCGTGCAGATGCCATGACTTCGGCAGGCGAACGAATTGCGAGCGGAGTTGATTTTGCTGCAATTGACCAGGATGCCAAACTGGTTGCCATCGTCCAGCGTCACTCAAATCAGCTCAAGTCCACGGTGGTTTTCAATGATTGACCTCTTCTTTCAGATCCAGCTCTGGGTTTACTTTGCGGCAGGCCTATTCGCGCTGGTTCTGGGGCTGATTGGCCGCCTGCCCAGTTTGGTGAGCATCGGAGCCCTCGCCGTCACCGAGATCGGCTTGCTGATTCAGTTGGTTGTTTCGATAGTCCTAGTAGCTAGTGGGGCACAGGCAAAGCAAGACACGGTCGAGTTTTTCGGTTATCTGATCGTGGCACTTTTGGTTCCGCCAGCGGTCGCATTGTGGGCACTCGTGGAACGAACCAAATGGTCCACCGTCATCCTTGGGGCTGGTGCAATCACGGTGGGCGTGATGCTGGTCAGGATGCACCAAATCTGGACCGGCACCAACTTCTAACCCGGTCGCACCGGCTGGGCAAAGTTAACCTTCTGTTTACCTCAGGTCACCTGACGTTCACCTAGAAAATAGCGTGGATTAAGACACGAATTACAGGATTGGGAACATGGTTGACGCGACCCCGCCCTCATCGAAGGCTGAGCCCACTTCGGGTGCTCGCCGCAAGCTTGTCACCAAGCCGTTTTCGCGGGCCGACAAGGTGTTCTACCGAGTTTCTGCAGTAGCCGCATACCTTTCGGTGGTGCTGGTTGCTTTGATCCTTGTGTTCCTTCTCGGTCAGGCCTGGCCAGCACTTGAGTCTCAAGGAATCGGCTTTGTTCTCGGCAACCAGTGGAACGCGAACCCCGAGGCGCTGATTTTCCAAATTGGCCCAATGCTTTGGGGCTCGTTGCTTATTTCTGCTCTGGGCTTGATCTTTGCCGTGCCGATGGCACTCGCTATCGCATACTTCATCGAATTCATGGCCAACCGAAAGGTGGCCAAGGTTGCAACCGTAATGATCGACCTTTTGGCAGCTCTGCCTTCGGTCGTGATTGGTCTTTGGGGCATCGTCGTATTTTCACCTG
>CAZXFZ010000043.1:0-7915 GCA_964640285.1 uncultured Rhodoluna sp. | reverse complement strand
GACGGCGTCGGCCAGCTCAATCGCCACCTCGGATTGCAGAGCAACAGACTTATCGATTCCCTTGGCGTCGGGCTCCCAACCACCGGTGTCAACGAGAGTGAACTTTCGCCCGTTCCAGTCGGCCTTGTATGAGACACGGTCACGAGTCACGCCAGGCTTGTCTTCGACAACGGCCTCTCTGCGACCGAGGATGCGATTCACCAGCGCAGACTTGCCCACATTCGGGCGTCCAACAATTGCCAGCACAGGAAGAGCTGGCAAAACGCGGTAACCATCGCGCATGTCCTGGTCTGAACCAAGAACCGCGAGGTCTTCCTCGTCTAGGTCGTAGTCGGCAAGACCGGCACGTAGTGCGTCTGCACGCTGCTGCTCTTCATCCTCGCTGATTTCACCCAATCGAGCCTGAAACTGTTCGGCATCGAAGTCATACTCGGTATCATCATCGACAAGCTCGCCTGGGTTGGCATCCTCGTTGAAATCCGCGTCAACTTCGACGAAATCCTCTTCCGGGTTTCCATAGGTGTAGGTCACCTCAACTTCTGCGAAGTCGTCGTCAGGCCGCTTATTCATTTGAAAGTCCTTTTTGTGCCGCGGCTAAACCGCGCTCGATTACGTCTCGAACGGCCGCTACCGTCTGTTCGAAATTCAGTTCCGTTGAGTCAACCAAGATGACGCCCTCAGCCGGAGTCATAAAGTCAACGACTTTGGAGTCGCTTTTGTCGCGTTCTGACACTTGGCGGCGAACCTTGCTCGCCTCTTGAGCGCTTAGCTCAGCTGAACGTCTTCTAAGTCTAACCTCTTCGCTTGCACTAAGCAGCAGTCGAACCGGAGCGTTCGGGGCCACGACAGTGGTGATGTCGCGTCCCTCCACGATTACGCCTTGACGTTCTGAAGACTCAACGATCTCAATCGTCAGCCGCTTCATAAATTCTCTAACCGACTGGATGCGAGCGACGTTCGAAACAAATTCGGCGACACGAGTTTCTCGAATAGCCGCTGTCACATCGGTTGAGCCAACGCGAACCCAGTAATCGTCCGGATCGACAGATATCTCGTAGGTGAACGCGTCGTGAAGATTCAGGTGCTCCAAATCTTCGATTTGTAGCTGCCCCTCGAGGACCGCCCAGGCCAGCGCTCGGTAGGCGGCACCGGTGTCTAAATAACCGAAGCCAAGGTCACGAGCAACCTGCTTGCTAACCGAAGACTTGCCTGATCCCGCTGGGCCATCGATTGCGATCAATACGGTCATCCGGCCAACCTCCAACCGCGCTGCTGAAGCTGGTCTGATAGTTTCGCCAAGACCGAAGGCATCACAAAAAGCTCAACGAGACCAACCTGGGCACTTGGTGAATGTTCAAGTTTGAGTTCTTCGATGTTGACACCAATTTCACCAACCTCATTGAACAACCTTCCCAATTCACCAGGTTTGTCCTCGATGATGACAACCAGCTGCGCATACTCGGTGTTCTTGCCACCGTGTTTGCCGGGGATTCTTGCCACACCAGCGTTGCCAGCTTGAAGAGCTGAATCAATCGTTGCCAAAGCACCAGGAGCATCCGGATTCTGAAGCGCCTTCACCACCTCGGTCATATCTTGAACCAGCTGCGACATTACCTCGGCCACTGGTTCTGAGTTAGCAGAAAGAATCTGCACCCAAAGCCGAGGATCACTCGCAGCAATTCGAGTGGTGTCGCGTAATCCCTGCCCCGCGAGCGAGACATCGGCGGAATCAGCATCCTCCAACCGTGCGGCCAGCAGGCTTGAAACCAGTTGCGGAACATGCGAAACCAGTGCCACGGCACGATCGTGGTCCTTGGCGTCTAACCGAACCGGAGCCGCGCCAAGATCAAGAGCCAGCTGTTCCACCGACCTGATCGATGCCGGTGTGCTCAAACGGTTTGGGGTAATCACCCACGGCCGCGAAACAAACAGGTCGGCCCTTCCAGCGATAGCCCCGCCGCGCTCGCGCCCAGCCATAGGATGCGAACCTACATAACGCTCAAGATCAGCACCGCCAGCCTCGAGTTCAGCGAGCACTTTCGACTTCACGCTAGCAACGTCTGTGACCACAGCATTTGGATACTTGGCTAGTTCGGCCGCCACGACATTAGCGGTTACATCTGGAGGCACGCAGACAACAACCAGCTGCGGGTCGTCGGTATGATTCGAAGCTCGTCCGGCACCGTAATCAATCGACAACTTCTCGTTGGCCGGGGACGCATCAACCAGAACTACATCGACACCGAGCTTTCGAAGAGCTAAACCGATCGAAGAGCCGAGCAACCCGGCGCCAACGATTCGAACAAGCCCTGAGATTCTGGCAGGTGTCACTGGGCCAAATCCAATCTCAGCGCGGTTGCCCCCCTGAGATAAACATGTTGAATCTCCGAGCGAGCCACATCTGTATCGACGTTGATCATGATGCGAATGACGCGCGGAAGAGCATGCTTTACATTCATCTCTACGAAGCACATGAGCGGCACGTCTCCCAGACCTAGTTCTCTGGCAGCCAGCGCAGGAAACTCACTCGTGATGTCAGGGGTGGCAGTAAACAAAATCGAAATCAACTGGTGATTCTCGATGTTGTTGGCGTGCAAACACTTCGAAATCAGTTCTGCAGTGGACTTGAGCAGATGCTCGCGCTCGTCTGCATCAATTTGAATTGCTCCACGAATTGCCCTGATCATCGCTATGCACTCGTTTCTTTAGCTACCGAGCCGATTTGCGTCCGGCTGCTGGTTTAGGTTTGCGTCGACCGGGCTTGACCTCGGCAGGACGCGGACTTTTCACATTCTTGCCCTGCGCAGCCTTGAGTAGAGCACCTACCTCAAGTTTACTTAGCCGCCTGATGTCACCAGGCCTAAGCGTTCCAAGGTGAATCGGCCCGAACTGCTTGCGCACGAGTGCTCGGACTGGGTGCCCGACGGCATCGAACATTCGACGCACGACCCGGTTGCGACCCGAGTGCAACACGACTTCGACAAGCGTCTCTTCGCCCTTAACGTCAATAACATGTGCCTTGTCGGCGCTGATTGGCCCGTCGTCCAGTTCGATTCCCTCAAGCAATTGCTGGATGGTGCCAGGCGCGACAATGCCCTTAACTCGTGCCACGTAGGTCTTAGTAACACCAAACTTCGGATGCGCCAACTTGTGCGCTAAATCGCCATCGTTGGTCATAAGGATGAGACCGGTAGTCTCCGCGTCCAAACGCCCGACGTTGAAGACTCGATCAAAATCTTGCACGAACTGTCGAAGGTCAGGTCGCCCCTGTTCGTCACTCATCGAACTAACGACCCCGAGGGGCTTATTCAGCGCAAGGTAAACACGCGAGGTATCGAATTGAATCGGTGTTCCGTTCACCGTGACGAAATCTGTCGCGGGGTTGATCCTCGTTCCTAGCTCGGTCACTACCTTGCCGTTGACCTTGACCCTACCCTTGGTGATTAGCTCTTCGCAGACTCTTCTCGAGGCCACACCCGCGTGCGCCATAGCCTTTTGGAGTCGAACCTCGGTTTCTTCAACCGACCCCTGGTCGTCTAGCTCGATTGAATCACTCATTGAAGTTTGCGTTCGCGTCAGGCAAATACGGGCTGATCATGGGCAGCTCATCCAACGAATTGATTCCCAAGAGTTCAAGCATCAACGTCGTCGTGCCGTAGTTGATTGCACCGGTTTCGGAATCGGTGTAGAGCTCCGTGATCAAATTTCGACTCAGCAGTGTCTTCACCACCGAATCAACGTTGACTCCACGAATGGATGCGATTTGCCCGCGAGAGATCGGCTGCTTGTATGCCACGACAGCCAGAGTCTCGAGGGCCGCTTGGCTCAACTTGGTTGGGTTTTCGTTGGCAACAAAGAGCTTTACCGCCCAATCAAAGTCTTGGCGCACAAAGATGCGCCAGCCGCCGCCAACCTCGCGCAATTCAAAGCCACGCACTCGGCCGCCATTCTTTCCATCGAAGTCATCCTTCAAGGTCAGGATTGCGTTTTTAATCTCGGCAACCGGCAGCTCCATAGCGCCCGCGAGGGTAATCACCGAAAGTGGCGAATCCGCCACCATCAAAATGGACTCAAGCGCGGCCAATAGATTCTCGTGATGTGATTCGAGAATCTGTTGCTCGGCTTCATTTGCCTGATCAGGCGTCATACTCTGCTCCAAGATTTGCTAGAAGATTTTCATCAAAGTTTTTCGCACGCCATACCAGCTGAAGATCAGCCAAGGGCGAATCCTGTTCGAACGAGATAGCCATCAAGCGATAGAGCTCAAGAATCGATAGGAATCGTGCCACCACCACTGCGCGATCTCTGACCTGTCCAATGAGCTCCCGAAAGGTCATGGCCCCGGCCTTTTGAAGACTGCGGGCGACCTCAACCGCTTGCTCGCGAATGCTCACTCTTGATGCGTGCAGGTGGGTCAGGCCAACCGTTGGAATCTCGTTTGGAGTCAAGGTTTGCTCGGCAAGTGCAGCGAAGTCTGCCAGCGAGAGCGTCCAAACCAGTTCCGGCTTGGCATCCCTGAAGCGCTCCTCCATCATGACATCGCGAGCCACACGCTCACCTTCAAGCGCGAGTGAAGTTGCGAACCAGGATGAGATTTCCTTGAAAGCCTTGTATTGCAACAGGCGCGCAAACAGCAGATCTCGAGCCTCGAGCAATGCAACGTCTTCGGCGTCGACAACTTCGCCCTTTGGCAGCAAGCCAGCAATCTTCAGGTCGAGCAGAGTAGCTGCGATTACCAAAAATTCACTAGCTTGTTCGAGCTCTTCATCCTCGTCGAGCCCTTTGAGGTATGAGATGAACTCGTCGGTTACTTTACTCAGCGAAATCTCGGTGATGTCCAGTTCGTGCTTCGAAATCAGAGTTAGCAGAAGGTCAAACGGACCTTCAAAGTTGCCTAGCGAAAGCTCGAAGCCGCCGCTCTTCTCGATGTCGAGCTGCTGCTGGTTATGGGGCGCAACCACGGACTACCAGCTCCCTGGCAACGGTCCGATAGGCCTCGGCTGCAGACGAAGACGGCGCATATCCGGTGATCGGAACTCCGGCCGCTGTCGCATCAGGAAACTTGACCGTGCGGTTGATTACGCTCTTGAACAGTTTGTCACCGTAGCGCTCTCGCACGCGTTCGAGCACTTCGTGCGAGTGCAGGGTTCGAGGGTCATACATGGTTGCGAGGATTCCGTCGAGGTTTAGTGTCGGATTCAGTCGCGCTTTAACCTTCGAAATGATGCCCTCGAGGATCGCGACTCCGCGCAAAGCGAAGAATTCGGTTGCCAATGGGATGATGACACCGTGAGCAGCAGTTAGTGCGTTTACAGTCAGCAACCCGAGTGAAGGTTGGCAGTCGATGATGACAACGTCATACTCGTCAGCAACCTGACGAATCAAGCCTGCCAGGATGCGTTCGCGCGAAATCTCGTTAACCAACTCCATCTCGGCTGCCGAGAGATCGATGTTTGCTGGAATCAGGTCTAGGTTTTCGACTCGCGTAGGCAGAATGGCCTTCTTGGTCTCGGTTACCTGACCGAGCATTAGTTCATACACGGTTGGCCCGTTGTGGGTGTGAAAGCCCATTCCCGCGGTGAGCGCACCCTGAGGGTCGAAGTCGATCAAAAGCACTTTGCGCCCGTACTCGGCGAGCGCGGCCGCAAGGTTAATAGTCGTGGTGGTCTTGCCGACTCCACCCTTTTGATTGCACATGGCAATCACTCGAGCGGGACCATGTTGCTTGAGCGCTGCCGGCACCGGAAAACGGGTGTCCTTGTCGCTTTTGGCCATGGCTTCCTCCCTGAACTCGAGTCGCTACAAGCCTAGCGACTGGCGGCGGCTAAACCCTTCCAAAGCCACTGTTTTGCATCGTGGCTAACCACGCCTGGCTCGAGGATGCGCAGAGGCGTAAACCTCGCGGAGCGTATCCACTGTGACCAGAGTGTAAATCTGGGTTGTGGCGACCGAGGAGTGTCCGAGAAGCTCCTGAACGACACGAACGTCGGCGCCGCCTTCGAGCAGATGCGTCGCGAAGGAGTGGCGCAGGGTGTGCGGTGAAACGTGTTCAGATAGCTGAGCCACCTCAGCGGCTGCCGAAATCACCGACCAGATTGACTGGCGCGAGAGCCGACCACCCCGCTGATTCAAAAACAGCGCTGGCGTTCCTCTTCCTTGCGAAACCAGCATGGGTCGACACCGGGTTAGGTATGCGGCGAGCGCTTGCTGTGCGTATCGGCCGACGGGAACGATGCGCTCCTTGCTGCCCTTTCCGAACAGTCGAACCAGGGTCGGATCTAATAGGTCATCTAGGTCGAGATTTGCGAGTTCGCTAACTCGAGCACCGGTCGCATAGAGAAACTCGAGAATTGCTCGGTCGCGCAATCGAATGACATCAACAGCACCAGCAATTTGCGCATCCTGCTCGATGGTTGGGTTCGGGCCACTCGCGTCCAGCAGACGTTCAACTGCCGATATCGAAATCGCCTTGGGCAGGCGTTTTGGAGTCTTCGGCGGCTTTACTTTGGCAGCGGGGTCGACCTCAGCCTTTCCTTCAAGCAGCAAGAACCGGTGAAAACCTCGAACCGCGGCAAGTACCCTGGCCGCTGAACTCGCAACGAGTCCGAATCGATGGTGAAGAGCTTCTGAGAACTCGCGAATCGTTGCCTCGGAAACAAGCTCGAGAGATGCAATACCTGCTGACTCCAAAAAGGATGCGTAACGGCTAAGGTCGCGCCGGTACGCGGCGAGTGTGTTCTTCGAACTTCCGCGCTCGATTGCCAGGTGACGCAGGTAGGCGTCGACGGCAGCTTCGATGGGTTGAGACACGAAACTAGTTTGCCTCTAGTTTGAGTTGCTTACGCCCAGCCATACCGCGAGAGCGAGGATTCCAATCACAGTGCTTGGATTCTTGATCTCAGCCTTTAGAACGCTTTCGAGAGCTTCGTGGAACGGCACCCAACTTGGTTCCAGGTCTCTTTCTTCGCCCTGCGCCCCGGCTGGTCGCCCCCTGAAGGATAGATCCTGCGCCAGGTAAACAGTGATTTGCTCGTTGCTGCCACCAGGCGTGGTGTAAAAGGAGGTCAGCTCTTCCCATGAAGTAGCCACCCAACCACTTTCTTCGAGCAGCTCTCGCTGGGCCGCGTTGAGTTTCGATTCTCCGGCTACGTCGGTTAGGCCAGCTGGGATCTCCCAGAGATTCTGACGAACTGGGTGCCGATACTGACGCACCAGCAGAACCTCGCGCTGATCATTGAGAGCAAGAATCGCTACCGCGCCGGGGTGGTCGGTGTACTCGCGCACGATTGTTTCACCCAGAAAATCGACGGTGTCGCGGCGAATGTTCCAGATGCGGCCCTGATAGACCAACTCCGATTCCGAGACCGGATGCGACGCAGACTGATCCTGAGGCATTAGTTTGTCGCAAACAACTTGCTGGACTCGATGCGCTCGAGCGCTGCCTTGACCAGACCGCTGAACAGCGGATGCGCTTTGTTAGGCCGACTTAGGAACTCTGGGTGAGCCTGAGTCGCAACATAGTAGGGGTGCACCTGCTTGGGTAGCTCTACGAACTCGACTAGGTGGCCATCTGGCGAGGTGCCAGAAAACACGAGTCCAGCCGCAGCGATTTGGTCACGGAAGCTGTTGTTCACCTCGTAGCGGTGACGGTGACGCTCTTCCACCTCGGTTTTGCCGTAGGTTTCTGCAACTACCGAGCCTGGCTGCAACTTAGCTGTGTATAACCCGAGACGCATGGTTCCGCCCATGTCGCCAGCGGCAAGAATGTCTACCTGCTCGGCCATGGTGGCAATCACGGGATACTTTGCTTCTGGGTCAAACTCGGTCGAAGAAGCGCCAGCAAGTCCAGCCTTGTTCCTGGCAAACTCGATAACCATGCACTGAAGACCCAGGCACAAGCCAAGCGTTGGAATCT
>CAZXFZ010000042.1:5839-7940 GCA_964640285.1 uncultured Rhodoluna sp. | reverse complement strand
AGGATCAACCGACGCAACGGCATCCTCGGCGAGCTTCTCCTGTTGTGAGGCAACTCCAGAGATTCTGAACTCAGAACCACCGACGAACTCGATGCCAAGTGTGAAACCCTTCACTCCCGGCAACGAGATGATGATAGAAAACGCGACCATCACTGCCGCGATCGCGTACCAAATCTTGCGGCGACCAACAAAGTTGATCGAGCGTTCACCGGTGTAGAGTGCGTTACCGAAATCACTGAATTTTGACATTAGTTGTCTCCTTCTGCGGCTTTGCGCTCTGCCAAGGTCTGGCGCTTTGATGCCTCTTTGTTTGCTTTTGCAAGTTTGCTCTCGCTTACAGAGCTCGAGGCTGCGAACTTCATGCGCCCGCGGTAAACGCTTCCTCCTAGTGCTTTGCTGTCAAAGCCAGACCACTTGTGGCCTGAAGAGAAGAACTTGGTTTGTGCGAGAAGTTGCAAAACCGGGTGCGTGAATAGAACGACCACAGCCAAGTCGATAATTGTCGTGAGGCCGAGGGTGAACGCAAAGCCCTTGACGTTTCCGACGGTTAACAGGTAGAGCACGACAGCCGCAAGCATGCTGACACCGTCCGATACCAAAATCGTGCGATACGCGCGTTTCCAACCCGCGTCAACGGCGGCAGAGAGAGGCCTTCCGTCTCGAAGCTCATCTCTGACACGCTCGAAGTAAACAATGAACGAGTCGGCCGTAATTCCGATGGCCACAATTAGACCCGCGACACCTGCTAGTGAAAGACGGTAGTCAATTCGCCATGACAGGAACGCGATAACTAAATAAACGAGGGCCGCCGCAACAACGAGCGAACCAATAGTCACGATTGCTAGACCTCGGTATTGGAACACCGAGTAGATGACTACCAAGATCAAGCCGATGAATCCTGCAAGAAGACCCGCGGCGAGTTGTTCGCTGCCGAGAGTGGGTGAAATGTTCTCCTGGCTCTGCACCACGAATGAGATTGGGAGCGAGCCATACTTCAGCTGATCGGCTAATGCCTTAGAAGTCACCTGGTCGAACGAACCCGTGATTTGCGCCTCACCACCGGTAATTGCCGACTGAGTTGTAGGTGCTGTGATTACAAACCCATCGAGGGTGATTGCAAAGCGATTTCTTGGGTCCTCGAGATTTACCAGTCTCGACGTAACGTTCTTGAATTTCTCGCGACCCTCGCTGTTGAACGAAAGGTTTACTGCCCAGGTGTTGGTGCTGGCGCCAGTAGTGGTTGTGGTGGTTCCGTTTGAAGCGTCGGCGATGGTTTCACCATCAAGCTCTACCGGACCTAGGACATACTTGCTGAAGCCGTCGGTACCACAAGTGACAAGCGGCTTGGTGGGGTCATCAATCTGACCTGGCTCGCGGAATTGCTTTGAGCAGTCGAGGGCGTCAAATTGAGCCTGAATCGATGAGGTCACCCAGTTCTTGTCACTGAAGTCAGTTGGGTCAACGTTTGGCTTTGCCTGAGCAGAAGGTGAAGCCGACGATCCAGCATCACCACCCACGGTAGATGACGTTGAGGTGTTTGTCAGGATGACCGGACGGAACTCGAGTTTTGCCGAGCTGCGAATAAGTGCGAGTGTGCTCTCACTCGGTGTTCCGGGGATGGCCACAACGATGTTGCTGTTGCCCTGAGTGGAGATTTGAGATTCACTCACACCCGACGAGTCGACTCGCTGGCGAATAATGCCGACTGCCTGAGCTAGCTCCTGAGCGCTTACCTGCTCGCCGTCGGCAAGAGCTGGCGAGAGGATAATCTGCGTGCCGCCCTCGAGGTCTAGAGCCAATTTGGGAATGAAGCTCGCCGGGGCACCTGTGAGCACGCCACCGCCAATTAGGGCGACAAAGGTCGCCATGATTGTGGCGAGCCACACCAATTTTCTGCGTGCACTTCGCACGACGCCTGAAGCAGCCAATTTAATTCCTGACTTGTTTTTGTGAGTTGCCGACTATTTGGCGCTGCTCTTCGCAGCGGGCTTAGCAGCTGGTTTCTTTGTGGCAACGGCCTTCTTTGCTGCAGTCGATGATTTCTTTTCAGCCGAGGTGGAAACGAGAGCCTCAGCCGGGGCTTCTACAGTTCGCATCACTG
>CAZXFZ010000042.1:0-5829 GCA_964640285.1 uncultured Rhodoluna sp. | reverse complement strand
TTCTCAGTGAGATTCGATCATCAGTTAGGCCAACAACCTCGCCGTAGATGCCACTTGTAAGCATCACCCAGACGCCGACCGCGAGTGAGCTGGCTAGCTCTTCTGCCTGCTTCTTGCGCTTGCGACTCTGCATAACCATCAGAACAATCAAGAACCCGATTGCGGCAAACATGAAAAGTGACTGTGCGTCCACTTGAAACCTATCGTTAGACAAAAAAGTGACCCAAAGTGGGCCTCACCAAATTATAGTTGAGCCCTTTCGCAATGCCTTCATTTAGGTGCTCTGGGCCGAAAAACTATTCGAGGTGCCGAGCGGCTCGAGGCGTTGCCTGTCGTCCCCTCGGCGTTCTGGCCAGCAAGCCTTGCCGAAGCAAAAAGGGTTCGACCGAAAACTCTAAGGTGTCAGGTTCTTCACCGATCGAAGCCGCAAGTGTGCCTAAGCCAACTGGCTGACCCTCAAATTTCACGAGCAGAGTTTCAAGAACCAGACGGTCTAGACGATCCAGCCCAATCGGGTCAATTTCGTAGAGAGCCAAAGCCCCCTCGACCGTATCTAAAGATAACTCCGAGAGACGTCCATTCCCATTTTGGTGACCTGCACTTGCATGAACAATTGCATAGTCATGAACTCGGCGCAAAAGGCGATTGGCGACTCTTGGGGTTCCTCTCGAACTCTCGGCAAGACGAGAAACCCCGGAGCTATCAATTTCTATTCCTAGAATGCTTGCCGAACGACGAATGATTGCTGCCAGCTCGGAATCCTCGTAGAAATCCAAGTTCGCTGTGAAACCGAAACGATCTCTCAGCGGATTCGGCAACATGCCTGAACGCGTGGTGGCACCAATCAAAGTAAAAGGTTCTAGCTCTAATGGGATGCTGCTCGCACCAGGACCTTTGCCTACCATGACGTCAACTCGGAAATCCTCCATCGCCAGGTAAAGCATCTCTTCGGCAGCCTTACCCATTCGGTGAATCTCATCAATGAACAAAACATCGCCCCTGGTCAGCGACGTGAGTATGGCGGCAAGATCAGCCGCATTCGTGAGAGTAGGACCCGAGGTTACCTTCAGGCGGGTCTCTGCCTCATTGGCAATAATGTTGGCAAGAGTCGTCTTGCCGAGTCCTGGCGGGCCGGCCAAAAGGATGTGCTCTGCGACTCCCCCACGAATCTTGCTCGCTTGCAGCAGTGTCGAAATCTGCGCCCTGATTCGGTCTTGACCGATGAATGAATCGAGCGAAGCTGGCCTAATCTTCTCTTCGAATTCCTCGACGGGACCCGAAACTACGTCGTCAAAACTCAAAGTGGGGTCACCTTCCGGCTCGTCGCTCGGCTGACATTGATAAAGCCCTCTTCAGCAAGGCGTCTCGAGAAGGCGAAGATACCTCGCGAAGAGCATCGCGAACCAGCAGTTGCGATGACTTCTCATCAACCCCAAGACCAACGAGGGCCGAAACGACATCCTCGATAGTTGCTTGGTCCTCTACTGGTGTTGAAGCAGATTCCGATATGCCTGCATTGAATTTTCCAGAGAGGCTGACAACGATCATCTTTGCGGTTTTGGGGCCAATTCCTGACACTGCGGTAAACCGTCGATCGTCCTGGTTCACGACTGCACTGGAAATTTCATCGACCGTCAAAGCGCTCAAAATGGCTAATGCCATTCGGGGCCCAATGCCAGACACGCCCAACAGCAGGTCAAAGGTCTCGAGTTCCTCCATCGACTCGAAACCAAATAGGGTCATCGAGTCTTCACGAACAATCAGGCAGGTGTTTAGCTCAACCTGATCGCCAATTTTGATCGAGCGAACAAATCGACTTGGCGCTGAAATCTCGAAACCAATTCCTGAAAACGAGACTACGCAAGACGTTGAACTAACTCTTTGCACAGTGCCCGATACGCTTGCAATCACCCCTAAATGCTATGTGAGAAAGCATCTAGTTCTGGGATTTGCGAATCGCCTCCGACCACGCTTTCTGGGCGGACGTCATAGGCACAGAATTCGAACCTGTCTCTGGGCCAGCCGCTAAACCGAATCTCATGGCGTGGGTCATGGCAATTGCGCAAGCATCTGCGGTATCGGCTGGTTTCAAGGGCGCTTCCAACCGAAGAAGTCTTTGAACCATTGCGCCGACCTGCGCCTTGTCTGCTCTGCCTGAACCGGTAACACCCAATTTCACCTCACTAGGCGTATGAAACGAGATTGGGAGGCGATATCGCCTAGACAGATAGAGAACCACTCCGCTGATTTGAGCGGTTCCCATAACAGAACGGAGGTTTGCCTGCGCAAACACGCGCTCGATGGCGATTGATTCCGGCCTGTGATTCTCAATGACGCCTTCAATTAGGTTTCCGATCGAGAAAATCCGATCGGCAAGCGGTTGTTTCGGGTCGCTCCGCAGAGTATCGGCATACACCAGCTGGAACTGCCCATTCGAATACTCGATGACCGCAATTCCGCACCGAGTGAGTCCTGGATCGACACCGAGTATTCGCATTAACTCAGCTAATCGTTCTCTAGCTCAGCCATTACTTCGGCGGTCATGTCGAAGTTTGAGTAGACGTTCTGGACATCATCACTGTCTTCGAGCGCCTCGATGAGCTTGATGACCTTTCGCGCGGTATCGGCATCCACCTGAATAGGCATTGACGAAACGAACTCGACATCCGCGCTTTCGTAGTCAATTCCAGCAGCCTGGAGGGCGACTCGAACATCAACCATGACACTCGGGTCAGTTGTAATGACGAACTGCTCGCCGCGAAACTCGATGTCATCGACTCCCACCTCGAGCACAGCTTCGAGCAGCGAATCCTCGCTAACGCCCTCAGTTGCGGCTACAACGATTACGCCTTTGCGACTGAATTGATAGGAAACCGAACCTGGGTCGGCCATCGTTCCGCCATTTCGGGAAACGGCAAGACGAACCTCTGCTGCCGCCCTGTTCTTGTTGTCGGTAAGACACTCGATAAGAAGCGCTACCCCGTTAGGACCGTAACCCTCGTACATGATTGTGGTGTATTCGACTGCATCCCCACCGATGCCGGCTCCGCGCTTGATTGCGCGATCAATGTTGTCGTTCGGAAGCGAGCTCTTGCGGCCCTTTTGGACCGCATCGTAAAGTGTCGGATTTCCGTCTATGTCTGGCCCACCTAGGCGAGCAGCAACCTCGATGTTCTTGATTAGCTTTGCAAAAAGCTTTGCTCGACGACTGTCGATGACAGCTTTCTTGTGCTTGGTAGTTGCCCATTTGGAGTGGCCGGACATGATGCTCCTGTAAAAATGCCTTGAGGCTCTTCGGTCTGCTAAATTCTAACGCTTGTGGTTTTTGACCATGTCGACAAACATGGAGTGAATTCGGTCCTCGCCTGTAACTTCGGGGTGAAACGAGATTCCCAAAAGGTTCTCCTGCCGCACAGCCACGATTCTGCCATCGTGAAGCTCAGCGAGTATCTCAACGTTTGGACCAACCGATTCGATTATTGGTCCGCGAATGAAGGCGGCTCTTACCGGTCCTAGTATGCCTTTGAACGCAAGGTCAACCTCGAACGAGTCGAGTTGGCCTCCAAACGCGTTTCGTCGGACACGCGCATCAAGACCCCCGAAGCTTTCTTGCCCTTCGATTCCATCTTCTATGTGATTAGCCAGCATAATTAGGCCAGCGCAGGTGCCAAATGTTGGCAATCCAGAGGCTATTGCAACTCTAATTGGGTCAAAGAGACCGTAAGCCTGAGACAGTTTCTGAAACACAGTGCTCTCGCCACCTGGCAGTACCAGACCATCGATCTCTTGAATTTCTTCTGGCCGGCGAACCGGTTGCGCTTGTATCTGCAGCCGATCGAAAACTTCAAGGTGTTCTCGAAAATCTCCTTGGAGCGCTAGTACCCCAATTTTGAGTTGCATTTCGAGAGGATTTACCAGCCGCGCTCGGCCAAGCGGTGCGGGGCAGGGATGTCATTGACGTTAATTCCGACCATAGCCTCGCCCAAACCACGACTTACCTCAGCAAGAACAGCCGGGTCGTTGTAGAAGGTGGTTGCCTTCACAATAGCCTTTGCGCGTTCTACTGGATTTCCCGATTTGAAAATTCCAGAGCCTACGAAAACACCATCCGCACCAAGCTGCATCATCATCGCAGCATCAGCAGGAGTGGCCACACCACCGGCTGTGAACATTACGACTGGGAGCTTGCCTGATTTCGCGACTTCTCGCACCAATTCGTAAGGCGCCTGGAGTTCCTTCGCTGCAACATAAAGCTCATCCTCGGTCTTCGCTGCCAAAGCACGAATCTCTGCCGTGATTGTTCTGATGTGCTTGGTTGCCTCGGAAACGTCGCCAGTCCCAGCTTCACCTTTCGAACGAATCATTGCAGCACCTTCGGTGATTCGACGAAGTGCCTCACCCAAGTTGGTCGCGCCACACACAAACGGAACCTTGAAGTTCCATTTGTCAATGTGGTTCACATAGTCTGCGGGGCTAAGCACTTCCGACTCGTCGATGTAGTCAACTCCCAAGGCTTCCAGAATCTGAGCCTCGACAAAGTGCCCGATACGTGCCTTAGCCATGACGGGAATCGAAACGGAATTGATAATTCCGTCAATCATGTCTGGATCGCTCATTCTGGCGACGCCACCTTGAGCACGGATGTCTGCAGGGACGCGCTCGAGCGCCATAACGGCAACCGCTCCGGCATCCTCAGCGATCTTTGCCTGCTCTGGTGTTACGACGTCCATGATCACGCCACCCTTGAGCATCTCGGCTAGGCCGCGCTTGACTAGTTGGGTTCCTGTAGTTGGCTTATTGACTTCGGTCATGTTTCTAGTCTAAGCCCTAGGAAACAGACGGTCCCAGCCCGCCGAGAGATCGGCTTGCACCTCACCGAGAAGCCTAGGCAGGGCTTTAGTTTCAGCAATTATCGGAAAGAAATTGGCGTCATTCCGCCAACGCGGAACTACGTGCTGGTGTAAGTGTCCGGCAATCCCTGCACCGGCAACTTCACCCTGATTCATGCCGATGTTGAAGCCATGCGCCTTCGAGACTTCTTTGATTACGCGCATCGACTGCTGGGTCAGTAAGCCAATCTCGGCGACCTCGTCCTCAGTTGCTTCATCATAGGTCGCGATGTGGCGATATGGGCAAACCAGAAGATGGCCCGAGTTATAGGGGTACAGATTGAGAACAACAAACGCATACTCGCCTCGCCTGACGATTAGCGAGTCTTCGTCGGATCTCTGCGGTCCTAGGCAGAAAGGGCATACCTCACGATCTGGCTGCTGACCATGTTGGATGTAAGCCAACCGGTGTGGTGTCCAGAGATGCTGATAACTGCTGGGTACACCAGCGAGTTCAGCAGCCGGGATCGCGTCATCCATTTCTAAACCTGCGCTTTGGTTTCAATCGCCTCGAGGATTCTGGCCACAGCGTCATCGACAGGAATGCCATTCTCTTGGCTACCGTCACGGAACCGGAAACTAACCGCTCCGTTGTCTCGGTCTTGGCCGCCGGCAATAAGCATGAATGGCACTTTCGCCTTGGTGTGGTTAAGGATTTTCTTCTGCATACGGTCATCGCTGGCATCGATCTCAACTCGCACGTCTGCGGAGCGCAATCGCGTGGCGATTGAGTCGAGATAATCAACGAATTCGTCAGCTACTGGGATGCCAACCACCTGCACAGGTGCCAACCAAGGCGGGAAGTGCCCGGCGTAGTGCTCGGTGAGCACCCCGAAGAAGCGCTCGACCGAACCAAACAGGGCTCTGTGAATCATAACTGGGCGCTGTCGAGAACCATCAGCCGCGGCGTATTCGATGTCAAAGCGCTCGGGCAAGTTGA
>CAZXFZ010000041.1:7982-8626 GCA_964640285.1 uncultured Rhodoluna sp. | reverse complement strand
ATGCGTTTCAGGAGCAGGCCTGCCGTGAGCTAGCAGCAGGAAAAAGCGTTCTGGTTGCTGCCCCGACCGGAGCGGGAAAAACCGTCATTGGCGAGTTCGCCATCCACCTAGCAATCTCGAAGCAGCTCAAGGTTTTCTACACCACACCGATAAAGGCACTCAGCAATCAGAAGTATTCGGAACTGGTCGCCCGATACGGCTCCGATCGAGTGGGCCTACTTACTGGTGACACAAACCAAAACGGGGATGCCCAAATCGTCGTCATGACGACCGAGGTGCTTCGCAACATGATTTACGCGAACAGCGACGCCCTGATCAGTCTGGGTTTTGTCGTGATGGACGAGGTGCACTATCTGGCCGACCGATTTCGCGGAGCTGTTTGGGAAGAAGTTATTCTGCACTTGCCAAGGGACGTCAGAATTGTTTCGCTAAGCGCAACAGTCTCAAACGCAGAAGAATTCGGGGCCTGGCTCGAAGAGGTTAGAGGCGAGACATCAATCATTGTCAGCGAGATTAGGCCAGTTCCGCTGGTGCAGCACGTGCTGTTTGGTGATGAATTACTGCCGCTATTTGACCAGGATGGTAAGGGCAATCGGGTAAACCCAGAGCTGGTACACAAGCATGGAACAAAGCTTCGGCAACCA
>CAZXFZ010000041.1:0-7972 GCA_964640285.1 uncultured Rhodoluna sp. | reverse complement strand
AGGGCACAAACCCACGCGAGGACGTCGAGGTTGGGGTGATCGCCCCGAACTTGCGCGCATCGAGCGCCTATCGAAACCTGAGGTTGTCGAAATACTCGACGAAGAGGATTTGCTTCCAGCGATCTTCTTTGTCTTCTCGAGAGCGGGATGCGAAGCCGCAGTGCGGGCGTGTATTTCAGGCGGTGTTCGACTCACCACCACAGAAGAGAAGCAAGAGATTCGCAGGATTGTTGAAGAGAAAACCTACTCAATCGCCGACGAAGACCTGAATACACTGGGCTATTTCGAGTGGTTGGCGGCACTCGAAAGGGGAGTGGCGGCTCACCATGCTGGCATGCTGCCAGCATTCAAAGAAGTGGTCGAGGAACTGTTCCTGCGAAAACTAGTTCGTGTCGTTTTCGCGACTGAAACGCTCGCGCTAGGCATCAACATGCCGGCACGCACTGTTGTGCTAGAGCGATTGGACAAGTTCAACGGTGAGTCGCGAGTTCAAATTACACCCGGTGAATACACCCAATTGACTGGTCGCGCCGGTCGTCGCGGAATCGACACCATCGGACATTCGGTGATTCAATGGGCTGGCAACTTAGACCCCGGCTCGGTTGCGGGCCTTGCCAGCAAACGTACATATCCACTAATCAGCCCGTTCAAGCCCACCTACAACATGGCGGTAAACCTGATCGAGGCATTTGGGCGTGACCGCGCGCGAGAGGTGCTCGAGACCTCATTCGCTCAATTCCAGGCAGACCGATCTGTAGTTGGCTTGGCACGTGGAATCAGGGATAAGCAAGTTTCGCTAGATGGTTACGCAAACGCGATGCGCTGCCACCTGGGTGACTTCTCGGAGTACGCCGGGATGCGCAGACAAATCTCTGACCTAGAACGCATCCTTGCCAATTCGCGAACTCGAGCCGAGCGCGGAAAAGATATTCGCCAGTCGAAAGGCCGGGCGGCTACAGAAAACGAAATTGCCAATCTGAAGCGGCGCCTGAAACAGCATCCTTGTCACGCCTGCAACGATCGCGAAGCGCATGCTCGTTGGGGTGAACGATGGCACAAGCTCAATCGCGAACTGGAGGCCACCCTAAGTCAAATTGAGGGTCGCACAAACCAGGTCGCTCGCACTTTTGACCGCATCTGCGATTTGCTGCTGACAATCGGTTACATCGCGGAGTCCGACGATGACCTTTCGGTTCTCGAACACGGCCGCAAGCTAGCAAGAATCTATGGTGAGCGAGATTTGCTGATTGCCGAAGCAATTAGAGAACGCATCTGGGATGATCTAGATGCACCTGGCCTTGCAGCCATGGCGGCCGTACTCGTCTATGAGGCTCGACGAGACGAGGAGTTCGAACCGCGAATCCCAAAGGGAGTCTTTTCGAGCAAGCTTGAGGCCACCGTCGATCTCTGGCACGATCTCGAAGGATTGGCAAAGGCCAATAGGTTGCCTTCATCCAGCCCGCTCGACCCGTCGATCTGCTTTGCCATTCACCGCTGGGCAACAGGGGCGCGGCTCGACACTGTTTTGGATGCGGCCGATTTGTTGCCGGGTGATTTCATCCGCTGGTGCAAGCAAATCATCGACCTGCTCGAGCAGTTGAGTTCGGTATCCGATGGCAAACTCGCGACTACTGCAAAAGACGCCATCGACAAAGTCAAGCGCGGAATCGTCGCCTATTCGTTCTATGGCTAGTGCCGCGGTCTAGGCTTTTCTCATGCTCAAACTAACCCGAATCCCGGCCATTTTTGTGGCGGGCGCTCTGTCGGGGTTGGCATACCCTAGGTTCGACATCTGGCCGTTAGTCTTCGTTTCGGTATTCAGCATCCTTTTGCTTCTCAAAGGCATCGGTTGGCGCTACGGATTACTCCTGGGATTCGTTGCGGGCCAAGGTTTCTATCTGAGTCAGATTTATTGGATCAGTAATTACTTAGGACCTGTTCCACTTTTAGCTCTGACGACGCTGCAATCCCTTTACTTCACCATTTTCGGAGCTCTAGCTGCGCTTTTGTGGACCAACGAGTTCCTATGGAGCATGCGCGGACGCACGGCGGGAAAGTTGCTCCTAGCTGCAGCGTTCTCTAGCCTCTGGATGGCCCGCGAATTCGTGGCTATCAATCTGCCATACGGCGGTTTCCCATGGTCTCGACTTGCCATGAGCCAAGCTCACTCGCCACTGGCAGACTGGGTGTACTGGGGAGGCCAACCGCTGCTCGGGTTCGCGATCGCGTTCACGGCCGCCGGCTTTGCCGTCGCGGTCGAGAGCAATCGAATTCGCGATTTGCGTGCATCATCGTTCGCGGCTCCGCTACTGGTCACAGTAATACTTTTTGCGGTACCGCTGGCCACAGCGCCTTCAGCGCAAGCAGAAAGCGGCACTATCACCCTTGCCGTGGTGCAAGGCAATGCCAAGGCTGGCCTGTTCGCAAACACCATTCGCGGTCAAATCATGCAGAACCACATAAACGCGACCAAGCTAGCTGGCTCTCTGGACGAGGTCGATCTCGTGGTCTGGCCCGAGAATGCCGCCGATGTTATGCCACTCAACAGCACCGATGGCCGAAAATTCATGACCACCTATGTCGATCAGGTGATTAAGAAACCACTGCTGTTTGGAACCATAACAAGCAGGGGAGAGGACGCCTTTAACACCTCGGTGCTGTGGCTGCCCAACACTGGACCAACCGACTTCTACGACAAGAAGCGACCCGTAGCGTTTGCGGAATATGTGCCTGACCGAGCATTTTGGCGGCAGTTTGCTCCTGATCTCATCGACCTAATTCAGCGCGGCTATTCGATGGGGCAGCAGGATCCCATTTTCGAGGTTGAAGCCAAGGATGCCTCAGGCGGAAAGGCAACTATCGGCGTAAACATCTGCTTCGAAATCGCCGTTGATTCACTGCACCGCGACGGCGTCAACCAGGGAGCCGAGATTCTGATTTCGCAAACAAACAACGCGGATTTTGGCTACAGTGACGAGACGTTCCAGCAGGCCGCGATAGCCAAACTTCGCGCGATTGAGACCGGACGCGTCATGGTGAACGACTCGACTGTCGGCCTGACCGCTGTGTTCATGCCAGACGGAACCGAAGCTTTAAAGCTGCCGGTCTTTGAACCGGCAGCGAAAACCCTAACTTTGCCGCTTCGAACTAGCCTTACTCCCGCACACTTTCTGGCTGAGCCACTCGAGTGGCTGTTCAACCTGACAACAGTTTCACTGTTTGGATTTCTAGTTGGCTTGCATATCAAAACCAGGCGGTCAAAGCAGTGAATTCAACCCTGGTGATTATGCCGACCTACAACGAGATTGCGAGTCTCGAAGAAAGCGTTCGCGATCTGTTCAAATGGAACCGAGCCGTAGATCTTTTGATCGTCGACGACAATAGCCCCGACGGCACTGGAGACAAGGCCGAAAAGCTCGCTACCGAACCTGAGTTTCAGGGTCGAGTCTTTGTGCTGCACCGTCAGGGCAAACAGGGGCTCGGTCTGGCTTATCTAGCCGGTTTTGGGTGGGCCCTAGAGCGCGGTTACGACCTCGTCGTAGAGATGGATGCCGATGGCTCACACCGAGCTCAAGATCTTCCACTACTGCTGAAGGATGCGCAACTCTTCGACCTAACTATTGGCTCTCGATGGGTTCCGAACGGGCGAGTCGAGAATTGGCCCTGGCATCGCAGAGCGATTTCAAGAATCGGCAACAGGTACGTTCAGTTGATGCTGGGAGTTGAAATCAAAGACATGACCGCAGGATTCAGGGTTTTCAAAAGCGCTCTCCTGCGAAACTTGGACCTAAGCAACATCGCCGCCAAGGGTTACTCGTTCCAGGTGGAAATGGCTTGGAGGGTTCTGAAATCTGGCGGGTTAGTGGGCGAGGTCCCCATCACGTTCGTCGAACGAACGCAAGGTGCGAGCAAAATGACTCTGGGAATTGTTGTTGAGGCTCTAGCGCTAGTGACGCGCTGGGGAATTCAGAGGGTTGCGGATTTGCCGGCGGCTCGACGGTCGCGAATGTAGTCGAGTCGTTCCTGCAGAATTTCTTCTAGCTCGGCATGGGTGCGTCGCTCAAGAAGCATCTCCCAGTGGCTTCGCCCGGTGCGTTCTTCAAAATTCACATCGAGGACTTGACCCTCAGTGATCAGCATTCCATGCTCGGAACAGGTTTTGCATTGCCAAGACTCAGGCAATTCGGCATCGAGCGCGAAAACTACTGAGGTCTGGTGGCCCTTGGGGCATTGGTAGAGGTGGCTGGCTCTGGGAGTGTAAACAACTCCGATCTCTGATTCGAGGCTCTGAGCGCCGAGACGCATTCCACGCATGGTTTGTTGCGACATAGTTTCCTCCTTGAAGGCTCTTTTGGAGCGTGCAAGGCTAAACAGACTGGCCCAAACATAGATTCCCCAAAACTAGATGTGTTTGAAGATTCTCAGAAAGCTCTCAGGCAACTGTGTGGTAAGGGCTCGCGCGGCCTACCTACCTAGTTGCTGAAGGCGCTTGAAATTGCCGAAAGGTCATCGGTGACAATGCCGGAGGCGCCGCGGCTCACAAGTTGACGAGCCTGGTCTGGATCGTTGATGACCCAGAAGTGCAGGTGTTTTCCAGCCTGACGAACAGCTTTAATGAAGTTTGGCGAGTCGAACCGCAATGGCCCGCGCTTGGCTGGCATCTGCATCGCATCCACGTTTCTCAAAAGCCATGAGACAGCCCTGCTCGCAAGCGAATCACTCACGATTGAAACTGTGGCGTGGGTTAAGTAGCGTCTAAGCAACAAGCCGGCTCCAGCGCTGGTACTGGCGATAAAGCCCAGTTGAGCGAGTCTTCGAGTTGTCAGTTTTCGGCGCCTGTCCGAGAAACTCGTGATCAGAATCTGGCCAGGTTTGGCCATCTCGGCAAGAGTTGCTGTCACCGGTGCAATCGCAGCTCTGGATTTGATGTCGATGTTGAACTTGGCCTCCGGAAAAGACTCAAGCGCCTGACGCAGCGTGATTACCCGACCACCTCGGGCTAGAGCAATCGCCTCGAGTTCCTGCCAGGTGAGATCCCCGACACGTGCTGTGATCGGGGGCAGGTTAGTGGATGAGGTCATCCGAGTCAGTGTCGGATCATGAAACAGTACGGCTTGACCATCTTTGGTCGCACGAACATCGGTCTCGAGGTGAGTGGCCCCCAGCTCCAGCGCAAATCTGAAGGCTTCAAGGGTGTTTTCGTCGAATTGTTTGGCCCCGGTGGCTCCACGATGAGCCAATCGGTGGGGAAGTGGTCCCTCAAAGAACGAGTTGCTCATGGATTCATCATGCCTCACCTAGGCTTGCAGTGTGAACAGCTCGCTCGACGGAAAGATGCTTCCGCGCCTGACCAAACTCATGATTGGGCTGTTCATTTACGGTCTCGGAATCGCCTGCATGGTCGATGCGAACATCGGTATTGCTCCATGGGATGTTCTTGCCCAAGGTATTTCCGTTCGGTCTGGAGTCAGCTACGGCATCGCATCCATCATCGTTAGCATCCTGGTTTTGCTGACCTGGATTCCGCTCAAGGTGAAGCCCGGCGTCGGCAGCATCCTGAATGCAATCTGCATCGGACTGTTCACCGACCTGTGGCTGCCATTCGTGCCCAAGCAAACGGAGTTTGGGCTTGGAATCCTGCAGTTTGCTGTTGGCATGGTTGTCGTAGCGTTCGCCACTGGGCTGTACATCAGCAGCAACCTGGGCATGGGCCCACGTGACGGCCTGATCATGGGTTCGGTTAGAAAGTTCAACCGACCCGTGTGGCAAATCAGAACCGCATACGAATCGCTGGTGCTGGCTCTCGGTTGGCTGCTCGGCGGGCAGGTTGGGTTGGGCACCGTAATGTTTGCATTCGGCATCGGCTATCTAATGCAAACCGCTCTGAAGTTCTTCAAAGCCGAGGGAAATCGTTGAAGCCTGGCCAGCATCGCCCAACCGCTCGGGTGCTTCTGCATTTTGACAAGAGGCAATTCCTGATGCTTCTGACGCACTTTGACCCCGAGGTGCAATTGCCGCCACGGTGGCTAATTCCGGGTGGCGGAATTGATTCGGGTGAATCGGTGGGCCAGGCGGCCGTGCGGGAGCTATTCGAGGAAACCGGTCTAAGTGTCACCGAGGATCAACTCGGCCCAGTGGTTTTTCAAGAAACCGGAAAATGGCTCTGGGGTGACGGTATCAACGCTCACACCTATGAGGATCGAATCTTCGAAATAGATGTCCAGAGACTTCAGCTAACGCCAGAAACTTTCAACATCGACAAGTCTCGCTGGACGCAAGACGAACATCGAGACGTGCTTGAGATTCGTTGGTGGAGCATCTCTGAACTCATTGACACGACTGAGCCAGTATCACCGCAGGGGCTGACGAGCTGGCTTCGGTCTTGGCTCTGATCTAACCAACCTTTTCGCCGATAATGCACATTATGTCAAGTAGTGTTTCTTTGGTCAAACCGGCCTATACCCTGTCAAATTGATTTCAGGATGCGCTTTAGCGCTGAGTAACCGCTATCCACTGCGACAGCTTTTGCTTGGCAGCGCCTGAGTCGATCGCGACAAAGGTTTTGCTCAGCGCCAGGCTGAAGCGTTCATCGAGCGACGTTCCGGCGAGCGCGGCATCCTTGGCCAGCTCATAGGCAACTAGCCCTGCTGCGGCGTTTAGCGCAACAATGTCTCGGATTGCGTTGAATCTGCCCTGTCGCTCTCCGGCAAAAAGAGCCTTGGCCACTTCGGCGTTTTCATGTGGGTCGCCACCAATGAGGTCTTCGAGAGCCGCTCTGGTGAGCCCGAGGCGCTCAGGATCAAGCACGAACTCGCGCACCTCTCCCCCAGAAACCTGCCAAATCTGACTGGTTCCGGTAGTCGTAAGTTCATCCAGACCATCGCTACCCCTGAAAACCAGGCCGGCACGGCCGCGGGAGGCCAGCTCAAGTGCCATTTTTGGAGCAATAATCTGGTTCGCTACCCCGAGCGAGGTTGCAATAGGTTGAGCAGGATTAGCCAGTGGGCCCAGAAAGTTGAAGGTGGTAGGAACCCCCAACTGCTTGCGAATTGGAGCAACGTGGCGCATCGCCGGGTGAAAGACCGGTGCAAAGAAGAATGTGATGCCGCATTCACGGAATACTTCGGCGACAACCTCTGGCGACAGATCTAAGCGCACGCCGAGGACTTCAAGCATCTCGCTGGATCCAGTCTTGCCCGATGCTGAACGACTTCCATGCTTCATGACCGGAATGCCGCAGGCAGCAGCTACTACCGATGCCATGGTCGAAATGTTCACGGTGCCCAGCATGTCTCCGCCGGTTCCGACGATGTCGACTGCATCTGAGCCGGTATCAAGGATGACCGTGTGCTCTAGCATCACATCCACGAGGCCAGACAGCTCTTCGACCGTTTCACCCTTAGCGCGAAGTGCCATCATGAATGCCCCGACCTGAGCTTCCGACGCCTCCCCCGACATAATCTCGCGCATCGCCCAGGATGCGTCACGGCGAGACAAATCTCCACGCTCCAACAGCGTGGTCAGGGTTTTCGGCCAGGTGTTTTCTTTCTGCACAACTCTGTTGTATCAGATTGCTCTTTTACACCGCGTAGAATCAGACTTTTCTGCCTGTCTTAGCCGATTTCGACTCCTTCCCCGCGATAGACTGAGAAGCATGACGACCCTAAGTGCACCTGTCATCAATCGACCAAGCGCCACCTCGGTTGGCACTATCGTTTGGCTCGGCAGTGAGGTGATGTTCTTCGCCGCTCTTTTCGCAATGTATTTCAGCCTCAAGGCCAATGCCCCAGCTATCTGGGAAGAGGGCACCAACACCCTCAATGTGCCATTTGCGCTGGTGAACACCATCATCCTGGTGCTTTCATCTTTCACTGCTCAGTTCGGTGTTTTCGCCGCTGAGCGCCTTCAGCCGCGTGCAACCGGCCTCTCCCCTGTCAAGTGGGGAATGGTTGAGTGGTTCTTCCTTAGCTAC
>CAZXFZ010000040.1:0-8729 GCA_964640285.1 uncultured Rhodoluna sp. | reverse complement strand
ATCTCGTCGCCATCGAGCTCAACAATCGTGCCGACTACCTTGATTTTTGACATGCTTAGCGCACTCCCAAATAGCTTGTTTGCGGGTCATTTGCCCAGATGCTACAAGCCTAGCGGTTTGGGCATATCGGTTTTGTAACCAGCCAGACTGCAAGCGGTTTCGTAACTTACGATTCTTGTTATGACTCTGTTGAAGACACTTTCCAAATTTGCCGCGGCAGCAGCCACAATCGCGATGGTCGGATTCGGTTTGAGCCCAGCTCAGGCCGCCGACGAATACACCACCCAGTCACAACCAAAGCCTTGGGCCAAGGGCCAAGTAGGCCTGCAGATGTTCGGTTGGAACTGGAATTCGATTGCAGCAGAGTGCAAAAACGTGCTTGGCCCATCGGGTGTTGACTGGATCCAGACCCTGCCACCACAAGACCACATCAACGGTGGCGCCTGGTGGATTCACTACCAACCGACCTCATACTCGCTCAACTCGAACGCTGGCACCCGGGCTCAGTTTGCCAACATGGTTTCGACCTGTAACGCGGCTGGAGTCAACGTAATCACCGATGCTGTCATCAACCATATGGCTGGTGGCGGCGGCACCAGCTTCGATGGAAAGCCATACGGCGACGAGAACCTGCTGTTCGACGGCATCTACACCAAAAAGGACTTCCACAGCGGTCTGCCAAAGAGCGACCCGAACTACTGTGACGCCGACATCACCAACTGGGATGCCGTTCCTGAGCGTTTCAACTGCCGCTTCCCTGGTTTGCCAGACCTAGCGACCGAATCGCCCTATGTTCAGCAGCAGATTGCCAAGTTCTTCAACGACCAGATCTCGCTGGGTGTTGCCGGCTTCCGAATCGACGCGGCAAAGCACATCCCACCAGCTGACATCGCGGCCATCAAGAAGCTGCTTACCAACCCAGACGTAATCCTGATTCAAGAGGTTCCTGGTTCGACCGAAATCAACGAGGAATACGTGGGCAACGGATTCGTCTGGGCCTGGGACACCCACACCAAGGCTGTTCAGATGTTCGGCTACCCCGGTGCTGCATACCGCGGTGGCACCTACGACACCGTTGACACCCCCGACTACGTTGACACCAACAAGGGCATCACCTGGGTCACCAACCACGACACCGAGCACTGGGGTGGCGCTGTCACCTACATGAACGGCCGTGCCTATGAGCTAGCCAACATCTGGCTGCTGTCAGAGAAGTACGGCTCGCCGATGCTCTACACCGGCTATGCCTTCGGTGACCCGAACGAGTCGCCGGCCTATGGTCCGGGCAACTACATGAAGGATGCCGTCTGCGCATCGCCAGCAACTCGCATCAGCCCGACCGCCTCAACCAGCTACAAGCCAGGGCAGTTTGTCTGCCTGCAGCGCTGGACCTCGATCAAGGGCATGATTGCCTGGCGCGATGCAGTTGGCGAGGCCGACAAGACCAACATGTATGCCCCTAAGTTCGGTGCAGCCAACTCTGGTGCCTACGGCTTCGGCCGCTCGGGCAAGGGATACGTGATGATCAACTCGAAAGCATCGACCATCAAGCTCAACAAGCTTGCAACGGGCATGAAAGCCGGCGTCTACTGCGACATGATTACCGGTGGCAACAAGCCAATCACCACCAAGAAGGTTGCTGGCAAGAATGTTCGTGCCTGTGTCGGTGCTCAGATTGTGGTTGACAGCGCTGGAAGAGTAACCGCTTCAGTTGCCGCTCAGTCAGCATTCGCAATCGCCACCACGAGCAAGCTGCGCTAGTTCAAGCGAAACAAAAAGTGGGTCGGCCTTTCGGGGTCGACCCACTTTCTTTTGCGCGGAGTTGCTGACGCGAATGAGTGGAGTCGCCGCCGCGAATGAGCGGAGTTGCCGCCCCGAAAAACTGCCGGCTAGGCCAGTGACTCGCGCCACGCCTTGTGCATTTTGGCGAACTTGCCGGTGCCGGCAATCAGTTTTGCCGGGGCGTCATCCTCGATGATTTGGCCGTGCTCCATCACCAGAACGCGATCGGCGATTGAAACGGTGCTTAGGCGGTGAGCGATGATGATTGCGGTTCGACCAGCTAGCAGTGTGCGCAGAGCGTTCTGCACTGCTCGCTCAGAGGGAATGTCGAGCGAAGCGGTTGCCTCATCGAGAATCAGCACGGTTGGGTCAGCGATGAATGCGCGGGCAAACGAGATCAGCTGACGTTGGCCGGCACTAACTCGCCCACCGCGCTTGTTTACGTCGGTGTCGTATCCGTCAGGCAGCGACAGGATGAACTCATGCACACCGACCGCCTTGGCCGCAGCCTCGATCTCGTCGGCGCTGGCTCCGGGTTTGCCGAGCGCGATGTTGTCGGCCACAGTGCCCGAGAACAGGTATGCCTCTTGCGTAACCATGACCACCGACTTGCGCAGCTCCTCGTTGGCAACTTCGCGAAGGTCGATTCCGTCGAGCTCGACGGCACCCGCGGTCGGGTCATAGAAACGCGAAACGAGCTTGGCCAAAGTGGATTTGCCGGCACCCGTGGTTCCGACCAGTGCGATGGTTTGCCCCGCGGGAATGTCGAGGTTGAAATTCGGCAGCACCGTCTTGCCATTCGAATAGTGGAACTCGACATCCTTGAACTGGATGTGCCCCTCGCGCTTTTCGAACCCGCGCGGGGTTTCTGGCTCTGGCACGGTTGGGTCTTCTTCAAGCACACCCGAGATTTTTTCGAGTGCCGACGATGCCGATTGGAACGCGTTATAGAACATCGCGAGGTCTTCCATCGGGTCGAAGAATCGCTTTGCATAGAGGATTGCAGCGGTTAGAACACCAAAGCCCAAGGCTCCATCGATAACTCTGAAGCCATCCACCAGCAGCACACCGGCGACTGCCAGGTTGCCTATCAGAATCAGGCTCGGGTCATAGATACCGAACAGCTGAATCACCTTGGCGTTGACGCTGCGGTAGTCCTCAACCAGCTCGGCATACTCTTCGTTGTTGCGCTTGTCTTTGCGGAAAGCCTTGACGGCACGAATGCCGGTCATGGTCTCGACAAAGTGCACGATCAACTTGGCCGAAGCCACGCGGGTCTTTCGATAGCTGATTCGGGTTTGCTTCTGGAACCAGCGGGTCAAGAAATACAGCGGAATGATGGTTACCAAAATCACTGTGAAGCTGGTCCAGTCGAGAATGATCAGCGCAGTTGCGGTGAAGATCATGTACAGGATGCCGGCAACCATCTCGTTGCCACCGGTATCCAGCAGTTCTTTGATCGAATCCAAATCGCTGGTTTGGCGCGAGATCACTCGGCCCGAGGTGTATTTCTCGTGGAACTCTAGGCTGAGTTTCTGGGTGTGCACGAAGACTCGCTTGCGCAGATCCAGGATCACGTCCTGGTTTGTCTTGGCCGCATAACTGATGAAGAAATACGTGAGGCCGGCGGTTGCAGTTGCTGCCAACAGGTATGCGGCCACGGTGTACCAGAGGCCGAGGTAATCGCCGGCGATGGCCTTGGGCAATGCTTGGTCGATGCCGTAGGCAATAATCGCCGGGCCGAGCACGCGGAATGCCTGACTTAACACCACCGTGGTGAAGCTGACCGCAAGGCGTCCGCGGACCGGGCGAATCAGGCTGCCCAGCAAACGCATCGAGCGACGGCGAACCGCCTTTGCCTCTTCTTTGTTTAGGTCGATCTTCTCTTCGCCTTCAACACCCTTCATGCTCATGCGTTCACCTCCTTTTCGCTCTCGAGCGATGCAATTACGTATCGGTAGTGCTCATTGGTAGCCAAGAGTTCGCTGTGCTTGCCGACTGCGGTGATGCGGCCGTCCTGCAAGAGAGCAACTCGGTCGGCCAACTGCACGGTTGACGGGCGGTGCGCAACGATCAGTGCCGTGGTTGAGGTGAGCACCGTGCGCAGAGCATCCTCTACCATCGCTTCGGTGTCGACGTCTAGCGCGCTTAGTGGGTCATCGAGAATCAGCACCGCTGGCTTGGCAGCCACTGCGCGCGCCAAAGCCAAGCGCTGACGCTGACCGCCACTGAGGCTAAGGCCCTCTTCACCGATTTTGGTCTCGAGACCCTCTGGCAAGTCATACACAAATTGCGCCTGAGCAATCTCGAGAGCCTGCTTTAGTTCGGCCTCGGATGCGTCTGGGCGCCCGAGCAAAACGTTTTCTCGCACGCTCGCGCTGAACAGGGTCGCATCCTCAAAGGCCATCGCGATGTGGCGTCGCAGCTCTTCGCGAGTGAGGTCGCGAATGTCAACGCCGTCGAGCTCGATCGCTCCCGCCTGCACCTCATATAGGCGAGTGGTCAGTGCGGTGAGCGTGGTTTTGCCGCAACCGGTTACACCAATGAGCGCCACCGATTCGCCTGGGTTTAGGGTCAGGGTCACACCGTCGATGACTGGCTTGGAATCCTCGGGGGCATCCGGATACCTAAAAACGACATCCTTGAACTCGACCTTGCCGACCGGGTTCGCGATGGTCTTGGGGTTGGCTGGGTCTTCGATTTCAACGGGAGCGTCGAGCACCTCGAAGAAACGGGTTACCGCGGTCTTTGCGTCGAGAGTCATCGACAGCAAGAAACCGATGGACTCGGTTGGCCAGCGCAGCACAGTTGCGGTTGCAAAGAACGCGACCAACCCACCCACAGTTAGTTCGCCCTGCGTGATCAGCCAGACTCCGGCCAGCATCGACATGCCAACCGCGAACTCTGGCACGAGGATGAGGTAAATCCAAATGTCGGCAATCAAGCCGGCCTTCTTGACCTCGGTTTGGCGCAGCTGCTTGGCATCTTGGATGAACTTTTTGGCCGCGTGATCACCACGACCGAATGCCTTAAGCACGCGAATGCCGTGCACCGCTTCTTCGACCGAGGTGGCCAGGTCACCGGCCTGGTCTTGGCTCAAGCGCGCAATCGAGTGGTACTTCTTTTCGAAGCTGAAGCCGCGCACCCAGATCGGTATCGAGGTGACGAAAAAGATCAGACCAAGCACCCAGCTGAAGCTGAACAGCACTGCGAGTCCGACAGCGATGGTTACAGAGTTAGCGACGAATAGCACCAGACCGAATGAGAGCCATCGACGAATCAGGCTGAGGTCGCCGGTGGCACGACTGAGCAGCTGACCACTCGGCCAGCGGTCGTGAAAACTAACTGGCAGCTCTTGCAGCTTGGCATAAAGGGTTCTGCGAAGACCAGCCTCGACGTGCGTGCCCGGGGTCAACACCAACCAACGGCGCAGCATCACAAACAGGGCCTCGGCGATGCCGAGAGCAAGCACGGCGATCACTGCGGGAATCAGTTTTTCGACCGTGCCGTCATCCTTCAGGCCGTTCACGAGATCGCGCAAAAACTGGGGTATTGCCAGCGCAAAGAGGTGGGCAACAATTGCCGCCACCGTTCCAAGAATTACTCGAGGAAGCGCCTGTTTGGCATACGGAAAAATGCGCAACAAAGTCGCGATTGTTCCTTTGGATTTCATGCTTTAACCAACCTGCTGACCCTGAAAAATGTTTCTGATTTGGGCAGCTTTGTAGGCTAACACGGATTTAGTGGAAGAAGTGGCGTTCACCAGTGAAGTACATGGTGATGCCGGCCGCTTGGGCTGCTGCGATGACTTCTTCATCACGCATCGAGCCGCCGGGCTGCACCACAGCCAGAACACCGCCATCAATCAAAATCTGCAAACCGTCTGCAAACGGGAAGAATGCGTCAGATGCGGCAACCGAACCTTTGGCCCGGCTTTCGGCACGAATCACGGCTAGACGGCAAGAGTCGACACGGTTGACCTGACCCATGCCAACACCAACGGATGCGCCCTCGCGCGCCAGCAAAATGCCATTCGACTTGACCGCGCGGCAGGCACGCCAGGCAAATTCGAGATCGACCATGGTGGCTGGGTCTGCCGGTTTGCCCGAGACCAGCTTCCAGTTGACGCTCGAGAAGTTGCTGAAGTTGTCGGTTTCTTGCAGCAGGTAACCGCCCGAGATTTGGCGCAGCTCGTGAGCTTCGCGCTGGTAGTTGGCCGGCAACTCCAGCACTCGCAGGTTCTTCTTTTCGAGCAGAATCTGCAGCGCTTCGATCTCGTAACCCGGTGCAACCACTACCTCGGTGAAGACCGAGGCAATCTGCTTGGCCATGGTTACGGTTACGGTGCGGTTCGAGGCAATCACGCCACCGAATGCCGAAACGGTGTCGCACATGTAGGCCTTAGCGTGGGCGTCGGCAATCGGGTCGGCTGAATTTGGGTCGCCGATGGCGATTCCGCACGGGTTGGCGTGCTTGATGATTGCAACCGCCGGCTCGCTGAAGTCGTAGGCGGCACGCAGCGCCGCATCGGCATCGACGTAGTTGTTGTAAGACATCTCTTTGCCGCCAAACTGGCGTGCCTGTGCGATGCCCGCGACCCCAAAATCGCTCGTGGTTCGATAGAGCGCAGCGGCCTGGTGCGAGTTCTCGCCATAGCGAAGCACAGCCGCCAATTCGGCATCCACGGTGATGTGCTTCTCGAAACCGGGGTTCTTGTTTTCTTCGGATGCGCTCTGGCTCGCGGCCTTGCGCCAGGCACCGTCAAGCTCGGCGTCAAACCAACCCGCCACGGCTGCGTCATACTTGGCGGTGTGCGAGAAGGCATCCCTGGCCAGCAAACGACGCTGTGCCAAAGTGGTTCCGCCCTCGTTGACGGCCGCGACGATTTCGCCATACTTCGCTGGGTCAACGACGATTGCCACATTCGCGTGGTTCTTGGCCGCGGCACGAACCATCGCTGGGCCACCGATGTCGATCTGCTCGACAACGGCATCGCCCTTTGCACCCGATTGCACGGTCTGAACGAATGGATAAAGATTCACGACGACGAGCTCAAACGGAAGCGTCTTCAGCGCATCCAGCTGACCCTCGTGCGCAATCAGGCGCAAGTCGGCAAGGATGCCAGCGTGGATTTTGGGGTGCAGGGTCTTGACGCGTCCGTCTAGGGTTTCGGGGAATCCAGTCACCTCGGCAACCTCGGTCACGGGCAAGCCGGCATCCTTAAGTGCTGAATAGGTTCCGCCGGTAGAAACGATGGATACGCCAGCGGCAACCAGAGCCTGCGCAAACTCGAGCAAACCGGTCTTGTCTGACACCGAAATAAGTGCGCGACGAACCTGGATGCGGTCGCGGTGACGGTAGTCGGCGGGCTGGTGGTCGTGGTGTGCGGCCATGCTCGGGTCTCCTAGTGCTGTGGCAGTTGGATTTTCTGCAGGGCGATGTCGCGAACGGTCTGCACAATAAGCTCGCGCTCAATCACTTTGATGCGCTCGTGCAGCTCGGCCTCGGTTTCGTCCGGCAAGATTTCTAGCTCGCGTTGAGCAAGACGGGGGCCGGTGTCGACACCTTCGTCAACAACGTGAATGGTTGCGCCGGTCTTGGTAGCGCCAGCGGCAAGGGCATCTCGAACCGCGTGTGCTCCCGGAAACTCGGGCAGCAGTGAGGGGTGCATGTTGATCAAATTTGGTGACAAAGCACGCACAAAATTAGGTGGCAAGATGCGCATGAATCCAGCCAGCACCACCAGATCGGGTTTGAAGTGGTTGATGTTTGAGAGCATCATTTCGGCCCAGGCCTCACGCGATTCGAAGGCCCGCGGGTTCACTACAAAAGTTGGCACGCCAAACTCGTCTGCGTGTGCTAATCCGTCTGCCGGAACATCAGAACCAACAGCCACGATTCGAGCGGGGTAAAGCGGATTGTCTGCAGCCTGCAACAAGGCGCGAAGGTTCGATCCCGAACCTGAGATGAGCACCACGACCGACAGCATTTGACCAGTTTACCCTTGCCGTTAGCGCTTGTTCTCGGCCAAAAGCGGGTGATCGGGCTTGTCAGGTCGGGCAACATAGAAAGCGGCGGCCGTTGCCACTGCGGTCACTTCGAAGAACAGAATGATGCCGACCACAAATGGGGATGCGCCGACCGTCTGCAATCGCCCGGGCCCGGCAGCACCCGAGGCCAGCGCGGTGAGCAGAGCCATCTGCACCGCGGCCACCAAACCAATCGCGGAACCGAGCGAGAGCGCTGCGAACAGCGGATTCGCGAACTCGAATCGAATCTCTTCGGCATGACGCTTTAGCGCGAAGGTCGCCCAGGCTGCAGCGAGCAGAGGCACCAGGACAAACATCAAGCCAAACGAGATTTGCCCAACCGGCAGCGCCGCAAGAAGCGGAATGTTGGGCAACGGACCAGCGGCCGAACCCAGCGGAGAGAAGCTCGAACCGGCTCCGATTGCGAAGCCCGCACCGGTCAGCCAAATCGCACCGAAGATGATGGCGTTCGGCAGCAAGAACAGCTGGGCCACGGTGAGTGCTATGCCACCCAAAACGGTCACCTGCAACGACTCATAGAAGTTGATGATTTCAATCCAGTTGAACGCAAGTGTTAGAGCAAGCAAGGCTGCCGAGACACCGAGAAGGGTTACCACGATTGCGGTGCCAGCACGCAGTGCTGGACCACCGACCACGCGAATTACCCAGCCCGTGCGGTTCCAGCGGTCACGCATCCACTCTTGAAACCGCACGCGTTCTTCGGCTACTGGCAAATCCATCAGGCGCAACTGCTCTGGCTTGCCGATCAGCGAACCGAGGATCATCCAGAAGGCAAAGAACATGGTCGGCAGGAATGTGCCCTGCCAGTTAATTGGGTATACGGCCTTGTCATAGGCGCTGGTGCTGATGAAAACCGCGGCAGCGCCGTAGACCAGAATGGCTCCGGCCCAGGCTGGC
>CAZXFZ010000039.1:0-8742 GCA_964640285.1 uncultured Rhodoluna sp. | reverse complement strand
GATGCCTCGGCTCGTGAGATTTTGCAGACCATGAATGCGAGGATGATCGAAGAACTTGACCGATTCGGTGTTCCCCAGAAGCAATGGCACCGAGTGCTCACCTTAGCCGCGCTCGTTCAGGCCGAAGCTAGGTTGAAACCTGACTTTTACAAAGCCTCTCGCACATTCCTGAACCGCATCAGTGTCGGCATGAAACTCCAGTCAGACGCGACGGTTAGCTACGGTGTAAACGGCAAGACGGTTAGCACGACTGCCGCAGATCGCGCCAACGACAACGGCTACAACACGTATCTTCACGAAGGACTGCCTGTTGGGCCGATTTCTGCTCCTGGATCAACCGCTATCGACGCAGCTCTGCATCCAGCTGTGGGTGATTGGCTCTATTTCTGCACTGTCAATTTGGCAACTGGTGAAACCTGGTTTAGCAACACCTACGCGGAGCATCAAATCGCTGTGCGTGAATGGCAGAAGTGGATGAAGGAAAACCCGGGTTATGACTAAACAGTTTTTGGTCGTTGGCGACCCGATTGATCATTCGAAATCACCCGACATTCACCGCGCAGCGTATGGTGTCCTTGGACTTGACTGGACCTATGGTCGTTTGCTGGTGCAGAAGAACGATCTCAGGCAAGTTCTTGACAATGCGCCAGAGGCACTTTACGGGTTCTCCGTCACTATGCCACTCAAAGAGGAAGCAGCCAGAAATGTTGCCTTCCTCGATGACTATGCCCGAAAAACCGGCGCTGCTAACACAATCGTAAAAACCGATAGGGGTTGGTCGGGCTACAACACCGACGTCTTTGGTGTGATGATGGCGCTCAAAGGAGTGGTATCGGATCCCATCCGGTCGGTAGGTGTGGTTGGGGCTGGCGCTACCGCGAGAAGCGCCTTAGTGGCAATCAACTCTATGAACCTATCTACCAACGTATGGATTTTCTGCAGATCGAAAGAGGCATTTTCAGAAATCAAAGCCTTTGGGAAGCCGCTAGGTTTCAAGTTGCGTCGCGCAAGGACTTTGCGGGCGCTTGCTAAGCGGGCAGGCTTGACGGTTTCGACTCTTCCTGCAGGTGCGTTGGATGCGTACCTTTCGGATTCGAGAATCCAGAAGGTCATAAGCGGTCCTCTGTTTGATGTCGCCTACAATCCTTGGCCGAGCCAAGCTGCAAAAGTTTGGATGGCCAGCGGAAACAAGGTGGTTTCAGGCATCGAGATGCTTATCTGGCAAGCGGTAGCTCAACTGCGCCTGTTTGTAAACGGAGATCTCTCTGAACTGCCGAATGAGGTAGCAGTTGTTGAGGCCATGCGTCACGCAGCCGAGTAACTGTGGCAATATTGACCAATGCTACGTTGGTTAACCGCCGGAGAATCTCACGGCCCTGAACTCACTGCCGTTCTCGAGGGCTTGCCTGCGGGTGTGCCGGTAAGCACGGCCATGATCTCATCGGCCCCCGAGCGCAGACGACTTGGCTACGGTCGCGGTGCACGAATGAAGTTTGAGCAGGACGAGGTCCGCATTACCGGCGGAGTCCGTCACGGATACACGATGGGTGGCCCTGTGGCCCTGTCCGTCGGAAACTCGGAATGGCCAAAGTGGCAAGATGTCATGTCGGCAGATCCTGTTGACTCCGAAAAACTCTCTGGCGCTCGAGCAGAGGCGCTAACTAGGCCTCGGCCCGGGCACGCAGATTTCACGGGTATGCAGAAATACGGATTCCTTGACTCGCGACCGATTCTAGAGCGAGCAAGTGCGAGAGAAACAGCAGCGCGAGTCGCTCTCGGTGCGGTTGCATCGAGTTTCCTAAGCGAAATGGGAATCGGCATCCTCTCGCACACCGTTGCACTCGGTACCATTTCCGTTCCAGCTGGGGCTGATCTTCCAAGGCCTTCCGATGTACCAACTCTTGACGAAGACCCACTGCGCTGCTTCGATGCTGAAACTTCAACAGCGATGGTTGCCGAAGTCGATCAATGTCACAAGGATGGCGACACACTCGGCGGAGTAGTTGAAGTTCTCGTGTACGGGCTCCCGCCCGGTCTTGGTTCCTTCGTCCACTGGGATAGACGTCTGGACTCGCAATTGGCGGCCGCCTTGATGGGTATTCAAGCAATCAAAGGCGTTGAGGTCGGCGATGGTTTCGAAACTGCTCGTCGCCGAGGATCTGCAGCGCATGACGAAATTGTTCGCGAGAATGGCGTAGTCTCGCGACTGACCGACCGCGCCGGGGGCATCGAGGGTGGCATGAGTAATGGTGAGATACTCCGTGTTCGAGCAGCGATGAAACCGATTTCAACCGTACCTAGGGCGCTTCAGACAATCGATGTTGCATCGGGTGAAGCGAGCAAGGCACACCACCAGCGCTCCGACGTGTGCGCGGTTCCTGCTGCCGGTGTCGTTGCTGAAGCGATGGTTGCCCTTGTGTTGGCAAACGCTTTGGTTGAGAAATTTGGTGGCGATTCAGTTGTCGAGACAAAAAGGAATCTGGATTCTTATCTCGCCAGCATTCCCGCTGTGCTTCGCTCGACCGGAGTCTAGCCTTGGCCAGTTCCGAAAGCTCAAGCCCAGAAATCTCTGGTAGCGTCGGGCCGATTGTGTTGATCGGGCCGATGGGTGTCGGAAAAACGACTATCGGAAAAAAGCTCGCCAGGTCTTTAGGTATCCCGTTTATAGATACAGACGCGCAGATAGTTGAGGAGTTCGGGCCAATTCCCGCAATCTTCGAAGAGAGTGGCGAACCTACATTCAGGAACATCGAAGCCAAGGCGCTCAAACGAGCTGTTGCCCAGAGAGCTGTCGTAGCTACGGGCGGAGGTGTGGTCCTGCTTCCCGAGAACCGAGACCTGCTTACAAGTCACACTGTTGTTTATCTGAGTACTGACGGCCGACACATGGCCAATCGTCTTGTTCAAGGCAAGCGACCGCTTCTCAAAAATGGAATGCAGGATTGGCGCAGAATCTACGAGGAGCGTAAGCCGCTCTACGAAGCCGTGGCCACATTTGAAATTGACGCGGGAAACAACTCGCTCGCGCAATGCATCGAACAGATTCGTGGAAAGTTGGGATTAGATTGACGAATCCAGCCAGAATAAGCGTTACCGGCGAGTCGAATTACGACATCCTTGTAGGCCGGTTTCTGCTAGACAGTGTCTCAACAGCATTGGCTAAATCGGTCAAAAAGGTTCTGATTATTCACCCAATTGCCCTAAGCACTAGCGCCGAATTGCTTCGAGAGAATCTTCAGTCAAAGGGCTACGAAGCGATACTTGCAGGTGTCCCGGACAGCGAGGAGGCTAAACATGTTCAGGTTGCAGCATTCTGTTGGCAGATTCTAGGCCAGTCTGATTTCACCAGATCCGACGCCGTCATTGGTTTCGGTGGCGGTTCAACAACCGATCTTGCTGGCTTTGTTGCTGCCACTTGGTTACGCGGTGTTCAGCTTGTTCAGGTTCCAACTACCTTGTTGGGCATGGTTGATGCCGCTATCGGCGGCAAGACTGGAATCAACACTGCCGAGGGCAAGAATCTGGTGGGCGCCTTTTACGCACCTTCAGCCGTGATTTGCGATTTGGAGACACTCAAAACATTGCCGCGCAATGAAATTCTGGCGGGTTTCGGAGAAGTGGCAAAGTACGGATTCATTGAGGATGAACGCATACTCGACTTGATTGAGGCAGATGTCGATTCGGCAACCAACCCTGACACCCCGGAGTTTCTTGAAATTGTTGAACGCTGTGTTCAAATCAAGGCCAGGGTCGTTTCTCAAGACTTTAGGGAGTCGGGGCTTCGAGAGATCTTGAACTACGGCCACACACTCGGCCACGCAATCGAACACGCCGAGCGTTATCAGTGGCGCCACGGTGCGGCCATTGCAATTGGAATGGTGTTCGTGGCCGAATTGGCCAGAATTGCTGGAAGATTGTCGGACGAAGTTGTAGAACGACACAGAAGAGTCTTTGAACTGCTGGGACTTCCAGTGACGTACTCGGCCCACAAATGGTCCTCGCTCCTCGAAACTATGCAACGTGACAAGAAAACGCGCGGCGGAACACTTCGTTTCATTGTTTTGGATGCCGTGGGCAAACCAACCGTACTCACCGGACCAACTAGCGAGATGTTGTTCACTGCGTATCAAGAGATTGCTGACCACTAACCTAGATACATGCGCAAGGTCTTCTGTCTGAACGGACCCAACCTAAATCGGCTTGGCAGCCGAGAACCAGACGTTTATGGAGCGATGGATCTCGAAACCCTCGCGGCCCGGACTCGCTCAATTGGCAAAGAGTTAGGTTTCGAGGTCGACTTCCGACAGACAAACAGCGAGGCTGAACTAATCGGGTGGCTGCACGAAGCAGTTGACGCGCGCGCCGACGTAGTTTTGAACCCTGCAGCGTTTACTCACTACAGCTATGCCGTACGCGACGCCGCCGTGCTGATTCCGAAATCGAACTTGCGGCTTATCGAGGTACACATTTCGAATCCACACGCAAGAGAAGCCTTCCGGCATGTATCTGTTATTTCTGAGATCGCGACCGGGGTAATAGCTGGATTTGGTGCCGAATCTTATACTCTCGCACTCAGGGCTTTGTCCGGCTTATAGCTGCAGCTTAGGGCTAAACTATTCAAGGCTCTCGGCCGATTTGTGCATGGTTCGCCCTAGAACCAGATTTTTCAAGCAAGGAAAAGGTGTCTCATGGCAACCAGTAATGATCTCAAGAATGGTTTGGTTCTGAACATTGACGGCCAGCTTTGGTCAGTCGTTGAATTCCAACACGTAAAGCCAGGCAAGGGGCCAGCATTCGTCAGAACCAAGCTAAAGAATGTTCTGAGCGGCAAAGTTGTGGACAAGACATTCAACGCCGGCGTCAAGGTTGAGACCGCGAATGTTGACAAGCGCGACATGACTTACCTTTACAACGACGGCACCGGCTATGTCTTCATGGATAAGGACAACTACGACCAGTTCACTTTGACTCCTGAACTAGCTGAGGATGCTGCTCAATTCCTGCTCGAGAACCAGGATGCCGTAGTCGCCCTTCACGAGGGAAACCCGATTTACGTTGAACTGCCGGCTTCTGTCGTGCTCGAGGTCACCTACACCGAGCCAGGTCTTCAGGGTGATCGCTCGACCGGTGGCACGAAGCCAGCCACGCTCGAGACAGGTCTGCAGATTCAAGTTCCACTCTTCTTAGAGACTGGAACCAAGGTAAAAGTCGATACTCGCACCCGCGAGTACCTAGGGCGAATCAACGACTAATTGAGTGCACGGACTAAGGCCCGTAAGCGGGCTATCGATGCAGTATATGCCGCTGACCTTCGAAAGGTTTCTCCGCTCGATTTGCTAGCAGTGACCGAGGAACTTGCTGCGGATCGACAAAACCAGGAGCCTCAGTTTGCCTACGCAAGGATGATCGTCGAAGGTGTTGTGTCCAAACACGACGAAATCGACGAGTTGCTCGAAACTTATTCGCAAGGGTGGGCCTTGGAACGTATGCCCAACGTTGACCGAGCAATTTTGCGAGTTGGGTGTTGGGAGATTCTCTTCAGTGAAGAGATTCCGGACGCCGTTGCCATCGCCGAGGCTGTGTCAGTGGCGAAGGAGTTGTCTACCGAAGAATCCGGCAGCTTTATCAACGGACTCCTTGGCCGAATATCAGCTACGAAGTCTGTCAAGTAGCAAAAGCCTGCTATTCTAGGCAAAAGCAAAATCCTTTAAGAGTCGTCCCGTGAGGCGAAGAAGGAGTAAGCGTGGAGCCACGCGTAGTTCTGTCAGCCGCCGATATTGATCGTGCCACGACGCGTATTGCCCATCAAATTGTCGAATCCAATCGCGGATGCAAGGATCTAGTTCTTGTAGGGATTCCAACACGGGGTTATGTTCTTGCAAACCGCATCGCGACAGCAATCAACCGCTATTACCCAGAGTTCGACCCGTCGGCTTCGGTTGGGCGACTAGACATCACTCTGTACCGCGATGATCGCGCCTCAAATCCTTCGCGGCAAGCCACCCAATCCTCGATCCCAGACTGCGGCATTGATGGAAAGTCTGTAGTTCTGATCGATGATGTCTTGTTTTCAGGCAGAACCATTCGAGCCGCACTCGATGCCCTAAATGATTTTGGGCGGCCAAAGCTCGTCAAACTAGCGGTTCTGATCGATCGCGGGCATCGGGAATTGCCTATTCGTGCTGACTTTGTAGGAAAGAACCTCCCGACTCGCATCGAAGAGCGAATCAACGTGGAACTTACAGAGAGTGATTCAGAAAATCAGGTGGTTATCGTATGAAGCACTTGATTTCAGCGGCCGGTCTAAGCGTCGAGCAGATTATTGAGTTGATAGACACGGCAGAAGGGTTTAGCGCGAACCAGGAGAGACGTTCGGACCAGCTCAACGCGCTGAAGGGCAAGACCGTTGCGAACCTGTTCTTTGAGGATTCCACACGCACCCGTGTTTCATTTGAATTAGCGGCGAAAAGACTAGGTGCCGATGTGGTTAACATCAGCGCCAAAGGTTCGAGCGTAGCCAAGGGGGAGAGCCTGAAGGACACAGCTCAAGTTCTCGAAGCAATGGGTGTAGACGCGCTGATTATGCGACATCACTCAAGTGGAGCAGCGGCTCGTCTTGTCGACAGTGGCTGGGTCGACGCCCATGTAGTCAACGCTGGCGACGGAAAACACGAACACCCAACGCAGGCACTGCTTGACTCGTTTACGATCCGAAAGGCTCTGCACAATAACGCATCCTCAGGAAAGGCACTCTCGGGCGTCAAGGTGCTAATCGTCGGTGACGTTTTGCATTCACGGGTCGCTAGATCTAACTTCTACATGCTCACCACGCTTGGAGCTGAGGTTAGATTTTGCGGCTCCGAGACACTGTTGCCGGACCGCGAAAGCATGGCGGCAGTTAGATACAACGACTTCGACTTTGCAATCGCTGATTTTGAACCTGATATCGTCATGATGCTAAGAGTGCAACTTGAGCGAATGTCTTCAGCGTACTTTCCTTCACCAGCGGAATACGCAGCTCTCTGGGGCATGAACGCGAAGAGATTGAGCCTACTGCCCGCCAATTCACTTGTGATGCATCCTGGGCCTATGAACCGTGGACTTGAAATCGCATCGGATGTTGCTGATTCAGAGCGATGCTTGGCTCTTGATCAAGTCAAAAACGGCGTTTTTTGCCGGATGAGTGTTCTCTATCACCTAATGACTCAGGAGAGTGCAGCGTGAACAGTTTGGTAATCAAATCGACGACCCTTGCAAACGGTCAAGTCGTTGATATCGCAGTGGATGGCAACAAAATCGTCGAAATTGGGCAGGATCTTGAGGGAGCAATCACAATCGATGCTGCTGGCCTGATCGCCCTCTGTGGATTCGTCGACCTTCACACCCATCTTCGCGAACCAGGACTCGAGAACGCGGAAACTGTCTTGAGTGGTTCGCGATCAGCAGCAGCCGGCGGCTACACCGCTGTTCATGCCATGGCAAACACGAACCCCGTAGCCGATAACGCGGCAGTTGTTGAGCTGGTGTGGCAAAAAGGCATCGAGGCTGGTTATGTAGACGTTTTTCCGGTTGGTGCGGTGACCACAGGACTCAAGGGCGAACAGCTTGCAGAGATTGGCTCCATGGCCAATTCAGCCGCCCGTGTGCGGGTGTTCAGCGACGACGGCAAGTGCGTCAGTGACCCTTTGCTAATGCAGCGAGCAATGGTGTACACCAAGCAGTTTGGCGGAGTAATTGCTCAGCACGCCCAGGATCCAGGGCTAACGGTCGGATCCCAAATGCATGAGGGCCCGGTTAGTAGCGAACTAGGGCTCACGGGATGGCCTGCCGTTGCTGAAGAAGCAATAATCGCACGCGACGTCCTGCTGGCTGAGTCACTCGATGCTCGCTTGCACATCTGCCATCTGTCAACGGAGCGCTCTGTTGACATCATTCGGTGGGCGAAGGCACGGGGTATTCAAGTGACTGCTGAAGTCACTCCGCACCACCTTCTTCTAACAGATGAACTCGCCAGAACATACGATCCGATTTACAAGGTCAATCCACCCCTTCGAGCACAGAGTGATGTCTTGGCTCTGCGAGCTGCTTTGGCTGACGGGACGATCGACATTATCGCCACCGATCACGCCCCGCATCCGAAGGAGTCGAAGGCCTGCGAGTGGGATTCCGCTGCTTTCGGGATGGTTGGACTTGAATCCGCCTACTCGGTTGCGCAACTCGCATTGATTGAGTCAGGACTTGCCGATTGGAGCCGGCTAGAGCAGGTACTTTCATTGGCTCCTGCATCAATTGCTGGAGATTTCGGTCAAGGTGAAGGGCTTTCAATCGGGTCCTTTGCGAACATAACCTTGGTCGACCCAAAGGCTGTTCGCAAGATTCAGCAAACCACCCATTCGAAAAGCTCGAACAACCCGTATGCGGGGCTAGAACTTCCGGGTCGAGTAGTGCACACGATTTACAAGGGTCGACAGACCGTCATCGACGGCGTCCTAGTTGAGGTTGGTGGTCGCTAGTGGAACAGCAGCTCACCCAACTCACCGGCGCCTTGCTAGTCGCCATTGTCGCGCTCGCATACCTGGCTCTTCGTGCCTGGAGAAATCACTCCCTTGAACAAACTCGCAGCCTGGGTCAGCTACCGACGGCAATCACTCATGAAGACTCTGTCGAACTTGACGGCTCATACGTTGCGACTACCTTTGGCGACCAGCCACTCAATCGCGTCAAGGGACTCGGTCTAGGTAT
>CAZXFZ010000038.1:7209-8804 GCA_964640285.1 uncultured Rhodoluna sp. | reverse complement strand
ACCAGTCATCAGCGAGGTGATGGCCGCTGCGATTGCAAAGCCTTCCTTGCTGTCGTATGGAACACCAATTGCCATGAGCAGCGCGCCGAGGTTGGCGTAGCCGATTCCGAGCTGACGGAATGCACGTGTGGTCTCGCCAATCTTCTCGGTTGGGAAGTCTGCGAAGCAGATCGAGATGTCCATCGCAGTGAAGATCAGCTCCGAGGCCTTCGTGAACTTCTCTGAGTCGAATGAACCGTCTGGGTTCAAGAACTTGAGCAGGTTAAGGCTGGCCAGGTTGCAGCTTGAGTTGTCGAGGTGCATGTACTCCGAGCAAGGGTTCGAAGCGGTGATGCGGCCAGTCTCAGGAGTGGTGTGCCAGTCGTTGATGGTGTCGTCGTACTGGATACCTGGGTCAGCGCACTGCCAAGCTGCATCGGCAATCTTTGCCCACAGCTCACGAGCGTCGACTTCTTCGATAACCTCACCGGTGGTGCGGGCACGAAGACCGAACTTGCCGCCGTTTTCGACAGCCTGCATGAACTCTGCGTTTACGCGCACCGAGTTGTTGGCGTTCTGGTACTGAACCGAGTTGATGTCTGAGCCACCGAGCTCCATGTTGTAGCCAGCGTCGCGAAGAACACGAATCTTGCCCTCTTCACGAGCCTTGGTCTCGATGAATTCTTCGACGTCCGGGTGGTCGATGTCGAGCACAACCATCTTCGCCGCGCGACGGGTTGCACCGCCCGACTTGATGGTTCCTGCCGACGCGTCGGCACCACGCATGAACGAGACCGGACCCGAAGCGTGTCCGCCTGAACCGCGAAGGATTTCCTTTGATGAACGAATGCGCGAGAGGTTTAGGCCGGCACCTGAACCACCCTTGAAGATCATGCCTTCTTCGCGGTACCAGTTCAGGATCGAGTCCATCGAGTCATCAACCGACAGGATGAAGCAAGCGCTCACCTGCTGTGGGCTCGAGGTACCGACGTTGAACCACACCGGTGAGTTGAAGCTGAATACCTGGTTCAGCAGCATGTAGGTGAGCTCGTGCTCAAAGATCTCTGCATCCTCGTCGGTTGCAAAGTAACCGTGCTCGACACCGGCCTTGGTATAGGTCAAGACCACACGGTTGATCAGCTGGCGAAGGCTGTACTCGCGTTCTGGAGTGCCCTGTGCGCCGCGGAAGTACTTGGTGGTGACGATGGTCGAGGCGTTGATGCTCCAGAATTCTGGGAACTCCACTCCGCGCTGCTCGAAAATGGTTTCACCGGTCTGCCAGTTGGTCTGGACAACATCACGGTACTCCCAATTGACCTCGTCGTAAGGGTGGACGCCAGGGGTGGTGTAGATGCGGTTGATGGTCAATCCGCGGCCGTTGCTCTTGAATGAAGCACCGGTGTAAGCAGTGGTGTCGGTCACTTGCTTGCCTTTCTTCTTTGAATAACTGTTTTTTGAATCTGGCTAGAGCGCGGTGATGCGCTCGTCCCCCGAAATCTGGTGGTTTGCTGCATCTTTGGCCAGCTGGTCCTCGTGCTCGTTTTCGCGTTCGATTTTGAGCAGCTGGATTGCCGCCTCGAAGTCTTCGAGGGTTTCCCATCCCTGATAGACGCTTG
>CAZXFZ010000038.1:590-7173 GCA_964640285.1 uncultured Rhodoluna sp. | reverse complement strand
AATCTGCGTAGCGGTCCGAGAATGGCCAAACCGATGTCGTTGGCCTCTATCTGGGCGGCTCCCGAGCTGCGGACTGTCTCTTCGACCTCTTGGGCCAGCAGAGCCAGGTCGGTTTCGGTTACAGGTCGGCCTTGACAGGCCTTTCTGACACCGTTGACGATCTTGTCGCGACTGAACAGCTCGGTCACACCGCTGCGCTTAACCACCGTGAGACTTGCGGTCTCGGTTGTGGTGAAGCGCATGTTGCACTCGGGGCATTGACGGCGCCGACGAATGGATGAACCGTCGTCGGACGTGCGTGAATCGGTGACTCTTGAGTCTGGGTAGCGGCAGAACGGACAGTGCATTCCGACACTCCTTTCATCTTCGATCACCGGCATTTCATGCCGTTTGTGCGTTTTTGCGGTGTTTTTTGGCTATTTTGATGCAGTTGAACCTGCGAGTTTTCCACAAGATGTGGATAAAAAATCGCGAGGCGCCCCTATATCTTGTGGTTTGGATGACCATTCGGCAAGTTACCGCCCTAGTCGGCGTGTCGCACCCGGTGACCGGTTGAAAACCGCGTGATTACGCGGAAACCGCTCACCAATCAGCGATGATTTGGTTCCAAATAGCATCAATATTTGCCAAAAAGATACAAAAAACTTTCCATATGTTGCTGCTGGCGAGCGAATTGACCACAAGATGTGCCAAAAAGCGAGAAAACCTAGCGGCTCCGGCTAGTTCTCGAAGCGAACTCGAACCGCATCGCCGTGAGCGGGCAGTTGCTCTGACTCGGCGAAGCGCACGATTTGGTCAAAGATGGCCGCAAGGGCATCCCTGGAATAGTCAATAACTTGCTGAGGACGCAAAAAGGTGTGCACGCCCAAACCAGCTCCGAACTTTGCCTGCTGACCAGTAGGCAGTACGTGATTTGAGCCGGCCATGTAGTCGCCGAGGCTCACTGGCGAATTGGCACCCAAGAAAATCGCCCCGGCATTTGTGATGCGCGCCAGCACCGATTGAGGATCGCGCACCTGAATCTCGAGGTGCTCGGTGGCATAAAGATTTGCGAAGGCTATGGCGTCATCTAGGTCGGATACCAGAACTAGCGCTGACTGCTGACCTGCGAGCGCCTGGGCCACACGTTCGCGGTGGTGAGTCTTTGCCAGACCAGCGGTCAGCTCAATTCGAACCTGTTCGACTAACTCGGCCGAATCGGTCACCAGAACCGAGGCCGCAGCCTCATCGTGCTCGGCCTGACTGATCAGGTCATAGGCAATAAGTTTGGCTTCAGCGCTCGAGTCCGCGATTACCAGAATCTCGGTAGTGCCGGCTTCCGAATCGATTCCGATGACCCCGCGGAGCGCGCGTTTGGCCGCAGCAACAAAGATATTGCCTGGACCGGTAACCATTGCTACGGGCGCTAGCGGAACAGTTGGCAGGCCAAATGCAAAAGCAGAGATAGCCGCAGGCCCACCCATGCAGTAAACCTCTTCAACGCCAAGAAGCGCTGCAGTTGCCAACACGGTCGGATGTGGTCTGCCGCCAAATGCAGCCTGAGCTGGACTGGTAAGTGCAATTCTCGGAACACCTGCGACCTGCGCCGGAACCACATTCATCACAACGCTAGACGGGTAAACCGCTTTGCCACCCGGCACATACAAACCGACAGAATCAACGGGCACCCAACGTTGCGACACCAAAGCGCCTGGCGCTAGTTCAACAGAAACGGGATTTGGCAGGGTTGCTCGGCTAACCGCACGAACTCGACTGATTGAAGTTTCGATTGCTTGGCGTAATTCTGGATTCAGTTGATCTAATGCGGCATCGAGCTCGGTCTTGCTCACGAGAATAGGACGCGGGTCGACACCATCTCGGTTGACCGTGGCCTCGACAACAGCCGATTCGCCTCGATCGCGCACCTCATCAAGAAGTGGTCGAATCTGCTCGATGGCGGTTGTGATGTCCAAAGAGGCGCGAGGAACGGCCTGATTTACCCAGCTGGAATCCAAACTCTGGTCGATTTTTCGACCAGTCAGATCGAGCGTCCTGATCACTTCGATCATTTTTATCTCAACCTGCCCTACTGCCTTAGCCTCGCCAAGGACTCACACTTAGCCCCAATTCTAGACTTTCAGCGCACCCGAGTCTTATGTCGCCCTGACCAATTTCGTAACCGAGGTGGCCGCGATTTGCCGAGCCGATAACCTTGAAAGATGCCCGAATTCGTATCTGCCGAAACTGATCCATCCGAGGGACTTAAGGCCGCTTTTCGCCGCCACGCATCCGGTGTCACGGTAATCACACTGCTAACCCCCGAGGGCGAACCGGTCGGCTTTACCGCCACATCAGTAACATCACTGGGTTCGAATCCCCCACTGGTGAGTTTCAACGTCGCCCGAGGCTCGAGCACTTGGCCGCATCTGTTGAGCGCCAAGCACGTCGCAATTCACACTCTCGGGGCAACGAATCTAGCCCTAGCCCAGCGCATGGCGGCTGATCATACCCAACGTTTTGTGCCGACTGATTGGCAGCGCGGGCCACACGAATTGCCAGTCTTCACCTCGGCTACCAGCGCACTAATCTGCAAGGTTCGCGAGATTCACAACGTCGAGAACAATGCAGTAGTGATCGTCGACGTTGAGCAAACCTTGCTTGGAGCAGAGGATGACGCTTTGCTCTACCACCAGCGCCACTACCTAAAGCCAGGCGAATCGCTTAGCTAGTCGAGTTTGAAGCAGTTGACCCCAAACAATTGCTTGAGTTCACCCATTAGGTCGGCCGTGACTTTTACGCGCTGCGGAAGAAGGAACATTCTTCGACCACCGGCTGAATCCATAGCAATCTGAACTTCGGTTTCACCCTTGTGAATTCGAAGGATGCGGTCGAGTTCGGCGAGGTTTTCGTTCGTGGCCGAGGTTTCGGGCAACCTGATGATTACCGGGCCGGTTGCTTCTGCACCGGCATCCAAAGTATCGATTTGATAGCCGTGCAGGTTTAGGCCCTCATCGCGCTTGGAAACTCGGCCCTTCACGGCCACCACCTGGTCGGTGGCCAGCTTGGAACCATACTCGGTGTAACTCTTGCCCATCAGCATCACTGTTATCTCGCCGCTGAAATCTTCGAGGGTGATTGAACCGTACTGGTTTCCAGATTTCTTGGCCACGCGGTGTGCCACCGAGGTAATCAGACCCGCAACGGTAACGTTTTCGCCGTCTTTGAGATTTTCGTCTGCCAGCAGTTCGGTGATGCTGCTCTCTGCATAGCGGGCCAATTGGGCCTCTCGCCCGGCCAGCGGGTGATCACTAACGTAGAGTCCAAGCATCTCTCGCTCGAGGGCGAGCAGCTCTTTCTTTGGCCATTCGGGTCGATCTGGAATCGGGGTATCCCCCAGCCCCTGCTCGGCGAACATGCCGCCAAACAAATCGACCTGGCCAATCGCCTCGCTCTTCTTGAGGCTGGATTGCGCATCCACCGCTTCTTCGTGAATCTCGAGTAGTGCCCGGCGTGTGTGACCGAATGAGTCAAACGCACCCGCTTTGATCAAGCTTTCGACGACACGTTTGCTGCAGACCTGAGCCGGCACCTTGCGCAAGAAGTCGTGGAACGAGGTGAATGCGCCCTTTTCTTCGCGTGCCAATTTAATGCCTTCAACGACGTTGAGACCAACATTTCTGACCGCACCTAGACCAAATCGAATGTCGTTGCCAATTGCGTTGAACGCCGCGATTGACTCGTTGACATCGGGTGGCAGAACCTTGATGTTCATGCGGCGACATTCGCTCAGATAAATACCGAGCTTGTCTTTCGAGTCGCCGACCGAGGTCAGTAGCGCAGCCATGTACTCCGGGGCATAGTTGGCCTTCATGTATGCGGTCCAGTAGGAAACCACGCCGTATGCGGCCGAGTGGGCTCGGTTGAACGCGTAGTCAGCAAACGGTAGCAAGGTGTCCCACAGGGCCTTCACGGCCCCGGCTGAGAAGCCATTGGCCTTCATGCCGGCTTCGAAGTCCTCATACTGTTTGTCGAGTTCTTCTTTTTTCTTCTTGCCCATCGCGCGGCGCAAAAGATCGGCGCGACCCAGAGAGAAGCCGGCCGCTTTTTGGGCAGCGGCCATAACTTGCTCTTGATAGACAATCAGACCGTAGGTGGGATCCAGAACTTCGGCTAAGGCCTCAGTTAGCTCTGGGTGAACCGACTCGACCGCCTGTTCGCCGTTCTTTCGATATGCGTAATTGGTGTGCGAGTTCATGCCCATTGGGCCGGGGCGATACAGTGCGATAGCCGCCGAAATGTGTTCGAACTTGGTTGGTCGCATCAGGCGAAGCAGGCTGCGCATCGGGCCACCATCGAGCTGGAACACGCCGAGCGTGTCACCACGGCTGAGCAACTCGAATGTCGCTTGGTCGGCATCCAAATCCAACTCTTCCAAAACCACGGTTTCATTGCGATTGCGCTTGATGTTTGCCAGGGCGTCTTCGAGCACGGTTAGGTTGCGCAGGCCCAAGAAGTCCATCTTCAGAAGGCCCAGGCTCTCACACGGCGGCTGGTCAAACTGCGTGATGATAGCGCCGTCATCCTCGCGCTTCATGATGGGGATGACGTCAATCAACGGCTTGGATGACATGATCACTCCGGCCGCATGAACACCCCACTGACGCTTCAGCGATTCGAGTCCCCGAGCCAATTCAAAGACCTTGGCCGAATCCTCATCGCTCGCAATCAGCTCTCTGAAGTCCTTGGCCTCGTTGAATCGCTCGTTGACCTTGCCGTCTACTTCTTCTTCAACCAGCTGAGTCAGGGTCATTTCGCGACCGACCACCGGTGGTGGCACGGCCTTGGTCAGTTTCTCGCCGACCGAGTAAGGCATGGCTAGCACGCGAGCGGCATCCTTTAGGGCTTGCTTGGCCTTGATTGTGCCGAACGTGACGATCTGGGCGACTCGGTCATCACCGTATTTCTCGGTGACGGAACGAATGACTTCAGGGCGACGACGGTCGTCGAAGTCGACATCGATATCTGGCATCGAGATGCGTTCCGGGTTCAGGAAGCGCTCGAAGATCAGCCCGTGCACGATCGGGTCGAGGTCAGTGATGCCAAGTGCGTATGCCACGATCGAACCCGCAGCCGAACCACGACCGGGTCCAACTCGAATCCCCTGCTCGCGAGCCCAGCGGATGAAGTCGGCCACCACAAGAAAGTAGCCCGAGAAACCCATCTGCTTGATGATCTCGACCTCATAGGTGACCTGCTTGGCTTGGGCCTCAGGAATCTCGCCGCGATAGCGACGCTGCATGCCTTCGGCGACTTCCTTTTCGAACCAGGAACCCTCGGTATGACCCTCGGGCACCGGGAACTCCGGCATCAGTGACTGCCCCTCAGGGAACTCAACCTCGCAGCGCTCGGCGATCAGCAGTGTGTTGTCACATGCTTCCGGAAAATCTGAGAACAGTTCGCGCATTTGGGCGGGAGTCTTGAGATAGAACTCCTGCGAATCAAACTTGAATCGGTTGGGCTCATACAGGTTGCTTCCGGATTGCACGCAAAGCAGTGCGTCATGCGCGGTCGCATCCTGTTCGCTCACGTAGTGAAGGTCGTTGGTGGCAACCAGAGGCATGCCTAACTCTTTGGCTAGCTGAATCAATTCGTTCATGGTTCGGCGCTCGATGTCGAGTCCGTGGTCCATGATTTCTGCAAAATAGTTTTCTTTGCCAAAGATGTCTTGGAACTCGGCCGCGGCTTTTCGGGCCTCTTCGTATTGGCCAAGGCGCAGACGGGTCTGAATCTCACCCGAGACACAGCCGGTGGTTGCTATCAACCCGGATGCGTGCTGGCTAAGAATCTCGCGGTCCATGCGGGGCTTGAAGTAGTAGCCCTCGAGCCAAGCCTTGGACGACAGTTTGAAGAGGTTTGACATGCCGGCAGTGGTTTGGGCGAGCAGAGTCATGTGGGTGTACGCGCCCGAACCTGAAACGTCGTCGCCACCACCGTCAGCCCACTTCACTCGGGTGCGATCGCCACGCGCGGTTCCCGGCGTTATGTAGGCTTCGATGCCGATGATCGGTTTGACTCCGTTAGCTTTCGCAGTCTTGTAGAACTCGAACGCGCCATGGTTATTGCCGTGGTCGGTGATGCCGATCGCGGGCATGCCCAATTCGGCAGTTTTCTTTAGCAAGGGCTTGATGCGAGCGGCACCGTCGAGCATCGAATACTCGGTATGCACGTGCAGGTGAACGAATGAGTCCTTACTCGACATCGTCACCCTCCTAAGCTCGCGAACAACAAGACTAACGCCGCAAACTAGTGACCGCGCAGAACCTCGAGTGCGTGTATTAGTTCGGGTTGATATTCGCTTTCGAATTCAACCATCTCACCCTTGGTTGGATGCACGAAACTCAGTCTCACTGCGTGCAGCCACTGACGGTCGAGCCCAAGCCTCGCGGCCAACTTCGGGTCAGCACCGTACATGGTGTCGCCAACCAGCGGATGCCTGAAGGCGCTGAAATGCACTCGAATCTGGTGGGTGCGGCCGGTCTCGAGGATAACCTCGACCAGGGTTGCCGCCGAAAAGCCTCGAGAGTCGAATAGTGGGTCACCGAAG
>CAZXFZ010000038.1:0-567 GCA_964640285.1 uncultured Rhodoluna sp. | reverse complement strand
AATGACTTCGACCAGAGTTGCTGCCGGAAAAGCCTCGAGCGTCGAGTAGTGGGTCACCGATGGCTTGCCGTCTTGCATCACGGCAAACTTGAACTCGGCCTTTGGGTGCCTGCCGATCGGGGCGTCAAATGTGCCTTCGAATGGGTCAGGATGCCCCTGCACTACCGCGTGATAGGTCTTGTGCACTGCTCGATCTCGAAAAGCCTGCTTGAGGCGCGAGTATGCGATCTCAGTTTTGGCCAAGGTCATCAGTCCACTCGTGCCAACATCGAGGCGCTGAACGATGCCCTGTCGTTCGGCGGCTCCCGAGGTGGTCAACTGAACACCCAGACCGAGTAGCGCCCCACCTACGGTTGAAAACCTGGCACCTCGACCGGCACAATTTCGAGCTGGTTTTTCGGTGCTGGAAACCCGATTTCGAGCATGGCACCATCGACGAGGCGGTCAGACTTGGACAGCTGGCGCGAATCCATGAAAACCAGGCCATCGGTGCACATTTGGGCAGCAATTGCCCTCGAAAAACCGGTGAGTTTGGCTACCGCCGCATCTGCTCGTTCGCCTATTAGG
>CAZXFZ010000037.1:0-8863 GCA_964640285.1 uncultured Rhodoluna sp. | reverse complement strand
GCAAAGGCAGACGTTATTCTCGTCTCTGGCCATGACGGAGGCACGGGAGCTAGCCCACTTAATTCGCTCAAGCATGCCGGCACCCCTTGGGAACTTGGACTGGCCGAGGCACAGCAAACGCTATTGATCAACGGCTTGCGAGACAGAGTTTCCGTTCAGGTTGACGGTCAAATGAAAACTGGTCGCGATGTAATAATCGCTGCTCTATTGGGCGCTGAGGAGTTCGGATTCGCAACCGCTCCACTTGTGGTCGAGGGCTGCATCCTGATGCGTGTGTGCCACCTCGACACCTGCCCTGTGGGCGTGGCCACGCAGAATCCCACACTTCGAGCACGATTCACAGGAAAACCCGAGTTCGTCGTCAATTTCTTCCAATTCCTTGCGCAGGAAGTACGCGAGTATCTCGCAGCGCTGGGCTTTAGATCGCTTGACGAAGCCATCGGTCGCAGTGAATTCATCGATGTAAACCGTGCGATTGAGCACTGGAAAGCCGATGGCCTTGATTTGACTCCGATTCTGGCTCAGCCGCAGCTGGTAGCGGATGCTGCGCTACGAAGAATCACTGTTCAAGACCACGAGCTCGAAAAGCACTTTGACCACAAGCTCATTTCTGCCGCACGTCCAGCATTAGAAACGGAACAGCCAGTCAAGATTGACCTCGGCATAACGAATGTCGACCAAGCCGTTGGCACCATGCTCGGAAACGAACTGACCAAACGCTTTGGTGCCGAGGGACTGCCGGCTGGCACTATCGACATCAGCCTGGTGGGTTCAGCCGGTCAATCCTTCGGAGCCTTCCTTCCAAAAGGTATAAAACTTACTCTTTCGGGCGATGCCAACGATTACGTCGGCAAGGGGCTTTCCGGGGGCATGATTGTGGTTCGCCCGCATGCGAGCAGTGCATTTGCAGCAGAAGACAACATCATCGCCGGCAATGTGATTGGTTACGGAGCGACCTCGGGAACCCTCCTTCTGAACGGTGTTGTAGGCGAACGCTTCTTGGTTAGGAACTCAGGAGTCACCGCGGTGGCCGAGGGAGTGGGCGACCACGCACTCGAATACATGACCGGTGGCACGGCTGTGATTCTCGGTCAAACCGGACGAAACATCGGCGCTGGCATGTCTGGTGGAGTTGCTTACGTCTACAAGCTACGTGCTGATCGAGTAAACCACGAGGCTCTTCAAGCTGGTGAGCTTTCTCTCGACGCTCTAAACGACAAGGATGCGGCAAACCTAAAGCGCATTCTCGAGCTTCATGTTTCTGAAACCGGAAGCGTACTTGCGGCCAAGCTGCTTGCCAATTTCGAGACCGAGCAGCTTAATTTCACTCGTCTGCTTCCACGTGATTACTCGAATGTGCTGAAGATTCGAGACGGGGCAGCGGCCGCTGGGATCGACCCAGCTACCCCTGAGGTTTGGGTGCAGATTTTGGAGTTCACCTATGGCTGATCCACGCGGATTTTTGACGGTTACCGAACGCCAAACTGCTGAACGAAGACCTGTATCTGTTCGCATCCAAGACTGGCGCGAGGTCTACGAGAAGCGCAACTCAGGAGTTATCTCCCAGCAAGCCGGGCGATGCATGGACTGCGGCGTTCCTTTTTGCCATCAGGGATGCCCACTAGGCAATTTGATTCCTGAGTGGAATGACCTAGCTTGGCGTAGCGATCTCAAGGGTGCCATCGAGAGACTTCACAAGACCAACAACTTTCCAGAGTTCACGGGTCGACTGTGCCCGGCGCCCTGTGAGTCCGCGTGTGTGCTAGGCATCAACCAGCCAGCCGTGACTATCAAAGAAATTGAAGTCTCGATTATCGATGACGCTTTCGATGCCGGACTAGTAACTCCTCGAGCTCCAGAGCGCATTTCGGGCAAAACGGTGGCTGTGGTCGGCTCTGGACCGGCTGGTCTTGCGGCCGCACAGCAACTGACCCGGGCAGGGCACACTGTGGCTGTTTACGAACGCGAAGACAAAATCGGCGGACTCCTGCGTTACGGCATTCCAGATTTCAAAATGGAAAAGCACCACATCGACCGACGTATCGCCCAAATGGAAGCCGAGGGAACTCGCTTCCGTCCAGGCGTAACAATCGGTGTTGATATCACTTGGGAAGAGCTTCGTGCCCGCTATGACGCCGTAGTCGTTGCCACGGGAGCAACAAAGCCGCGTGATCTTCTAGTGCCCGGTCGTGAACTTGAGGGAATCCACTTTGCGATGGACTACCTTACCCCCGCCAACAAGTGGGTTTCAGGAGACTTAGAGCAAGCCCCAATCGACGCCAAAGGCAAGCATGTCGTAATTCTGGGTGGCGGAGACACGGGAGCGGATTGCCTGGGCACGGCTACCAGGCAGGGAGCACTTTCAGTAACCACGCTCGCAATTGGCAAACAGCCTCCGAGTGAGCGCGCCGAGAATCAACCCTGGCCCACCTTCCCGACACTCTTCGAGGTTGCGTCAGCCCACGAAGAGTTTGGCGAACGTAAGTACCTAGCTTCCACCGTTGAATTCGTCGGCAGTGAAGGCAAGCTGACCGGCTTGAAGGTAGCAGAGACCGAATTCAAAGACGGAAAGCGCATACCCAAACCAGGAACTGAGCAGCTGATTCCAGCGGATTTGGTTTTCTTGGCGTTAGGCTTTACCGGGGTCGAAGGAGACCTAATCAGCGAGCAATCTGGAGTATCGATTGACGCCCGAGGGAACATCGGACGAAATCGGGACTGGGCTACCAATCTCGAAGACGTATTCGTATGCGGTGACGCGGGCAGAGGTCAAAGCCTCATAGTCTGGGCAATCGCTGAGGGTCGAGCCGCAGCCGCTTCGGTTGACGCATACCTAACTGGATCGACCAATTTACCTGCACCAGTACGACCCACTGACAGACCAATTTCACTCTGAACGATTCAGAACAAAGAAGGAACAAATGAGACGAGCAAAGATCGTAGCGACCATGGGTCCAGCGACCTCGAGCTATGAACAAATTCGCGCCGTTATCGAGGCGGGTGTTGACGTTGCTCGAATGAACCTGAGTCACGGCGATTACTCGGTGCACGAATCCGTTTACAACAACGTCAGGAAAGCAGCCGCTGACCTCGGTAAGGCCGTGGGTATTTTTGTAGACCTACAGGGGCCGAAAATCCGCCTCGGCCGATTTGCCGACGGCCCGGTGATGCTTGAAAAAGGCGCAACTTTCAAAATCACGACCGATGAAATCCTCGGCGATGTAAACATTTGCGGCACCACGTTTAAGGGTCTTCCTGCTGATGTGCGCCCTGGCGACCTGCTACTAATTGATGACGGCAAGGTCACCCTGCGAGCGACCGAAGTCAGTCACAACACCGTCACAACGGTGGTCGAGGTGCCCGGTCCGGTTTCAAACAACAAGGGAATCAATCTCCCGGGCGTAGCAGTGAATGTTCCGGCTCTGAGCGACAAGGATGAAGACGATCTTCGCTGGGGTATTCGCCTCGGAGTTGACATGATTGCGCTTTCGTTCGTTCGAAACGCGGCAGACATCGTTCGTGTACACGAGATCATGGAAGAGGAAGGACGCTTCCTTCCAGTAATCGCCAAGATTGAAAAACCTCAGGCCGTCGCTGCCCTCGAGGAAATCATTGACGCATTCGACGGAATCATGGTTGCTCGCGGCGACCTCGGAGTTGAACTACCTCTAGAAGAGGTCCCGCTGGTGCAGAAGCGTGCCGTGGAGCTTTCGCGCCGGTGGGCGAAGCCGGTCATCGTAGCTACTCAGATGCTCGAGACCATGATTGACAACTCCCGACCAACTCGCGCCGAGGCTTCAGACGTAGCGAACGCAATTTTGGACGGTGCTGACGCGGTAATGCTTTCGGGTGAAACCTCTGTCGGCAAGTGGCCAGTTGAAACCGTATCGGTCATGGCACGAATCATTGAGTCCACCGAGGAGAACGGTCTCGACCGCATCCCCGCACTTGGAACTCGTCCACACACCCACAGCGGCGCGGTTTCACTCGCGGCAGTCGAGATCGCTGAACTCTTGGGCAGCAAGTATGTTTGCGTGTTTACGGCCACCGGTGATTCAATGCGTCGAGTTGCTCGACTGCGCTCTTCAGTGCCGACCCTCGCTTTCACCCCAAGTGAGACCGTTCGCAACCAACTTTCTCTGGTCTGGGGCGCACACTCCTACCTTGTATCCACGGTCAAGCACACTGATGAAATGATGCACCAGGTCGACGAGATTGTCCTCGCAGAGGGCAAGGCCCGAGTTGGCGAAGAAGTAGTGGTTGTTGCTGGCACGCCACCAGGCATTCCAGGCTCAACCAACTCGCTTCGAGTTCACCGCGTCGGAGACGCAGTGAACGAGGCCGCACCAGGTTACGGTCGCTAGACGAGATACGAAAAATGGCCCCGAAATTCGGGGCCATTTTTGCTGAGTGCCGAAAGTGGGACTTGAACCCACACTCCCTTTCGAGAAAAGCATTTTGAGTGCTCCGCGTCTGCCATTTCGCCATTTCGGCGGCTACAAACATCAAGTTTGCGCAACGACTAAATGATAGCCGATTCAGCGCATGGCGGTTTGCCATTCAATCCAATAAGGTAATGGCATGACTCAAGGTGCTGGCTCTGTGCGCGTGATAGTCGCGGAAGACGAATCCATCATCCGTATGGACATAGTGGAAACGATGACAGAGAACGGGTTCGATGTCGTCGCCGAGGCCGCCAACGGTGAGGATGCGGTTCGACTTGCACACGAGCTCAAGCCAGGCTTGATCGTAATGGACGTGAAAATGCCGAAGATGGACGGCATTAGTGCGGCTGAAGAGATTTCAAAGATGGGCATACCCGTCGTCTTGCTAACAGCCTTTTCGCAAGCCGAACTTGTGCAGCGCGCAACTGAGGCTGGCGCCATGGCATACGTCGTAAAACCGTTCACCCCGAATGACCTGCTGCCGGCTATTGCCATAGCGCTCTCGCGCCACGAACAGATTGTGTCGCTAGAAGCCGAGATTGCTGACCTAAACGAGCGTTTTGAGACAAGAAAGCTAGTTGAGCGGGCTAAGGGACTTCTGTTGGAAAAGGGATTGAACGAACCCGAGGCGTTCCGATGGATTCAAAAGGTATCCATGGATCGCAGACTAACCATGAAGCAGGTCGCGCTGTCGGTAATCGAGCAGTTTGGCTCGACTTCGAACAAATCTAACCAGGGGGAGTAGCTACTTCTTCGGACGAATCAGATTGGTGATTCGTACAGTGCTCAAGCGGGTTCCTTGGTCGTCAGTTATCGCAATCTCATGCACAGTCAGGGTCTTTCCTAGAGATACTGCCTGGCAAACCGCAGTTACGTAACCTGAACTTGCCGAGCGAGAGTGCGAGGCATTCACTTCAATTCCGACCGCATAGCCATCGGGGTGAGCCCAAACGTTCGCGCTGAATGACCCAAGACTCTCGCCCAAGACAACGTGCGCCCCTCCGTGAAGCACGCCAAGCGGTTGCGTGTTTCCTTCAACCGGCATCCTTGCGACCGAGCGCTCGGCACTGAGTTCGATGAGCTCGATACCCATCTTTTCGGCCAAATCACCCAGTCCGCGCTGATTGAGCAATTCAGCGGCTGCAGCAGAAGTTTTGGGTTGAAACACTAGACAAACCTTTCAGAACTGCACGGATGCCGCCACAACCCGCAAGTAGGCTGTTGGCATGCAAGACAAATCAAAGCCTACTCTTCTGTTGATTGATGGGCACTCGCTTGCGTTTAGAGCTTTTTATGCCTTGAGCCCAGATTCCTTCCGAACGCCAGATGGCCAGCACACCAATGCGGTTCACGGCTTCATTTCTATGCTCTTGAACATTCTTGCCGCTGAGAAGCCAACACACCTAGCTGTCGCCTTCGATCTGTCTCGAGAATCATTCAGAACGCTCGAGTACCCCGAATACAAGGGTACACGCGGTGAGACACCGCCCGAGTTCAACGGGCAAACCGAGCTTTTGCAAGAGGCACTCAAAGCCATGAACATCGTCACATTGACCCGCGAGAACTACGAGGCCGACGACCTGATTGCCTCGATGGCTGATCAAGCTGGTGCTGCTGGTTTCAATGTCTTCGTTGTCAGTGGTGATCGCGACACGTTTCAGCTGATTTCCGAATCCACAACGATTCTGTATCCGGTTAAGGGCGTGCTGAATTTAGCTCGAATGGATGACGCGGCGGTTTACGAGAAGTATGGCGTTCACGCTGTCCAATACCCGGATTTGGCTGCACTAGTTGGCGAAACGTCAGACAACCTGATCGGAGTTCCCGGTGTCGGCCCAAAGACGGCAGCGAAATGGCTGCAGGAGTACGGTTCGCTGCAATCGATACTCGACGCATCCGACCAAATCGCAGGAAAAGTAGGCGAGAACCTGAGGGCCTTCAAAGATAACGCGATTCGCAATCGCCGTTTAAACCATTTAGTGCGTGACTTAGAGATAGGCCACAGCTTTGACGAATTCGAACTCGTTGGAGTCAACGAGTCAGCTGTGCGTGAAGTCTTTGCCAAACTGCACTTCAGATCGCTGACCGAGAGAGTTTTGCGCCTTCGCGGCAAGCAACCGAGCTCACAGCCTGAAGCTGAGGCGTCACAAACTCGGGCAGAGAACGCTGCGGCTGCGTTGAAGCCAGAAATGGAAACTTCAAACGGTGAGACCGGCGCAGACGATAAGGGCTCAATCTCACCGTTTTCAGATATTGAGATGCCTGAATCCATACTCTCTAATGTTTCAGATACCAACGCTTGGCTCTCTGCAGCAACCCAAACGGTTGGTTTCTCAATCGAGTTGGCAGCTCAGAGAATACTGTCGGTTGGGTTCGCTACTGAAACAACCCGGCGCTACGTGCAGCTCAGTGATTCGGATTCCGTCGAATGGCTCAAAACTTGGCTCGAAGACGAGACAAAGCCGAAGGCGGTTAGCTCAGGCAAGGATCTAACTCGTGAACTGCTGAATTTTGGAATTCAGATTCGCGGGCTCGACTATGACGTCACTTTACTGGCCTATCTGCTGAATCCGCTGAAGAAGGACCCTGCACTCGACGATCTTGCGCTCGAGCATCTAGGCCTCTCGGTGGAACGTGGAAATCCCGATGAACTCATCCAAACTAGCGCTATCGAACCGAGCCTCGATGCCTGGTTGAGCTTGATGCTTGCGGAGTTGTTGTTCCGCAAGGTCAAGGACATCGACAGCCTTGACGTCTACGAGAACGTCGAATTACCAACGAATCCAACACTTGCTCGAATGGAACATTTCGGTATTGAGGTCAACCGAAGCAAGCTAGAGCAGCTGCGTGACAGTCTTGGTGGCGAGATTGCCAAGGTTGCCAGCGAGTGCTTTGAAATCATCGGAAAAGAGATCAACCTCGGGTCACCCAAGCAACTGCAAAGTGTGCTCTTTGACGACTTGGGAATGACCGGCACAAAGCAGCTAAAAACAGGTTTCTCGACCAACGCAGCGGCTCTTGGCGAACTTTTTGAGCAAACCGGACACCCTTTCCTCGAGAAATTGCTGCTTCACCGCGAGGTAACCAAAATTAGGCAGATCGTCGAGATAATTCTCAAAGCTGTGACTCCAGATGGGCGTGTACACACGAATTACGTTCAGACAGGCACCTCGACTGGTCGTTTGTCGAGCGAAGGCCCAAACCTGCAAAACATTCCAATCAAGACCGAGCGCGGACGTCAGATTCGCGACTCATTCCGCGTGAGTGAAGGGTTTGAAACACTACTGACCGCTGACTACTCACAAATTGAGATGCGAATCATGGCGCATCTGAGTGAAGACCCTGGTCTCATCGAAGCTTTCAACCAGGGCGAGGATCTGCACCGTTTCGTTGGCGCTCGAATCTTCGGAGTCGCCCCAGCCGACGTAACCTCGGCTATGCGATCAAAGGTCAAGGCAATGAGCTACGGGCTCGTTTACGGACTCAGCGAGTATGGACTTGCCAAGCAACTGAGGATAAGTAACTCCGAGGCGAAGCAGCTCATGGCCGACTACTTCGAGAGATTCGGCGGGGTCAAACGTTACTTGGCGAGAGTGGTAGATAACGCAAAGACCTTGGGCTACACCGTTACTGAGTTCGGCAGAAGGCGTCCATTTGACGATCTCAACAGCAAAATCTTCACAATTCGTGAAAACGCGAGACGCGCAGCCCTAAACGCACCTATTCAGGGCACAGCGGCTGACATCATGAAGCTCGCCATGGTTCACATCGACGCCGCAATGCAACACAGAGGCATGAAATCCAGGATGCTGCTGCAGGTGCATGACGAACTCGTGTTCGAAGTTGCGCCTGGCGAATTGGACGCCATGAAAGAGCTAGTGGTCGAGAAAATGTCGAACGTTATGACACTGAGGGTTCCTCTCGAGGTTCACGTTGGAGTCGGTGAGACTTGGGATTCAGCGGGGCACTAGTGCACGAATTAGCAATCACAGTTCGGCTGCCGGAGGGACTGCACGCTCGGCCCGCGGCCGAAATCGCATCCTTGTGCAGCAACCTGGAATCAGCTACAGCTGCGCGCTACGGTGGGCCGCCCGTTGATGCGAAGTCAATATTGAGCCTGTTGACTCTTGGTGCGAAGTTTGGGGAGACACTCGTATTTAGGCTCGACGGGAAAGATGCCGAACACTTGCTTCAACGCATCGAACACTTGGTCTCGGGCCATTGACCCGCTAGGCTAGACGGGTCTGTGTCAATCCCGTCACCGATTAACTCGCGCCTGTTTTCGCAGGTGCCCTAGTAATGTCCGTAAAGAGTAAAACTAAACATGACCAATTCCCCAAAGAAGCAGATTGCCGTAAACGACATTGGCTCTGCTGAGGACTTCCTCGCTGCAGTTGAAGCAACTCTAAAGAACTTCA
>CAZXFZ010000036.1:5507-8981 GCA_964640285.1 uncultured Rhodoluna sp. | reverse complement strand
ACTGGGTGCCCTCTTGACGAATTACCAATGACAACTTGCAGTGAGTCTTAAGTCCGACGATTCCGTAAACTACGTGCACACCAGCCTGCTCAAGTTTGCGAGCCCAGCCGATGTTGTTCTGTTCGTCAAATCGCGCCTTGATTTCGACCAGTGCAAGCACCTGTTTGCCGGCCTCGGCGGCACGAATGAGCGCATCAACGATTGGTGAATCACCCGACGTGCGATACAGGGTCTGCTTTATAGCCAGAACCTTTGGGTCGTGTGCGGCGTGTTCTAGGAAGGCCTGCACCGAGGTCGTGAATGACTCGTAGGGGTGGTGCACGAGCACATCTCTGGCCCTGAGCGCTGCGAAGAAACTCTGGTCGTCATCCTCGACCGGCTTCAGGAACCGGTTGGTGATAATCGGATGCGGCGGATAGTGAAGGTCTGGTCGCTTCAAAAACGCAATTTCGCTGAGACCGGTGAGGTCGAGCGGCGAAGGCAGGTGATAAACGTCTTCGTCGGTGATGTCTAGCTCGCGCATGAGCAACTCGAGCACCTGCGGGTTGATGTCATCGGCCACCTCGAGTCGCACTGGCGGACCAAAGCGGCGGCGAAGCAGCTCTTTCTCGAGTTGCAGAAGCAGGTTCTCGCCTTCATCCTCGTCAACTTCGAGATCTTCATTGCGAGTCACTCTGAAGGTGTGGTGCTGCAACACCTCCATGCCCGGAAACAGCTCACCCAGAAACTCGCCGATGACGTCTTCGAGTGGCACAAATCGGATGTCAACGATTCCGTTGTTTCTTGGGTTTGGTTCTCCACCGGCAAGGCGAATGAATCTAGGCAGCAGTGGTGGCACCTTGACCCTGGCGAAATTCTCGGTCTGAGTGTCTGGATTGCGCACCACGACCGCGAGGTTTAGCGAGAGTCCCGAGATGTATGGAAACGGGTGAGCCGGGTCGACAGCCAGCGGGGTCAAAACCGGAAAAATCTGCGACTGAAAGTATGAGTGAAGTTCGCTGCGTTCCTGATCGGCGAGTTCGCTCCAGCGCACCATACGGATGCCTTTGTCGCGAAGCGCGGGTTCAATCACTTTGATAAAGGTTTCAGCGTGGCGACGCTGCAGTCGGTGTGCGCTGTCAGAAATCTGCGCCAGAACTTCTGCTGGCTCGAATCCCGACGACGATTTGACGGCGAGTCCGGTAGCGATTCGACGCTTTAGTCCGGCAACGCGAACCATGAAGAATTCGTCAAGGTTGGATGCGAAAATGCTCAAAAAGTTGACTCGTTCGAGCAGGTAAAGATTTGGGTCTTCGGCGAGTTCCAGAACTCGCTGGTTGAATGCCAACCAGCTCAGTTCGCGATCGAGAAACCGGTCTGCAGGAAGCGACTGGTCGAGATCGGGCAAAGCGATTGCCATGGTTTCTTCAGAAGACATAACTCAATCGTGCCACAGACAACAACCGGGCAGCTATGAAACCTGAGTGAGCAACGTGTTAACTGTTCGCGAACGCATCCTGCTCAGATGTGTTGAAGCGGTAGCCAACGTTGCGAACGGTGCCAATCAAACTCTCTAAATCACCCAGTTTTGCGCGAAGTCTTCGAATGTGCACGTCGACTGTGCGGGTGCCTCCGAAATAGTCATAACCCCAGACCTCGCTAAGCAACTGTTCACGAGAAAAAACCCGACCGGGGTGTTGGGCCAGAAATCGCAGCAGTTCGAACTCTTTATAGGTTAGGTCCATGGGTCGCCCGTGCACCTTTGCTGAATAGGATGCCTCATCAATAACGACTCCTGACGCGTGAATCTGGTCGCTGGTTTCGACGGCCCGCGCGCGAGCAATCAGCAACCGAATGCGAGCATCGATTTCGCCAGGCCCGGCGCTGTCAAGGATGATGTCTGCCGCGCCCCACTCCTCGTTAATCGCGGGCAAACCGCTTTCTGTGACAATCAGCATGAGCGGTGCCGACAAACCCGTGGCCATCAGCAGTTTTGCCAGAGCTTTCGCGTTGGTGAGGTCTCTGCGGGCATCGAGAAGCAGCAGATCATGACCGGGGGCGTTCACCAAGTTTGCGGGATCCGCGGGCATCTGCCGAACTCGGTGGCTAAGCAGCGAGAGCGCAGGCAGGACTTCGCCGTTGGCCGAAGCCGACAAAAGCAGAAGCTGGGCCATTTTTCTCTCCAAACGCCTTGCCCCAAGTTTAGAGGGCAAAACGGGTTTGGATAGGTGAGAATGAGAGGGTGAAGAGTCATTGGGTCGAGATCATCGCAATCTGGGTAATGGTCGCGATCTCGCCAGTTGTTCTCACGATGGTTCTTCCTGACGGCAAGTATCAACCAGAGTTTGTTTTTGGCGCAGTGCTTGCCGGAGCTACTGCATTGGTTTCACTCATTCAGTTGTTTCGGGCTGAACCGCAGGGTTTCGTGAAACGTCTTGTTTATGTCTCAGGTGGAAGTTATCTGATCCTCGCAGTTGCGACGCTCATCCTCGCTCTTGCTGGTTAGACTTAAAACATGATCGTCGCACTCGAGATTTTCTTCACTGGGCTTCTAGTTCTAGCCTCCGCCGCCATTGCCGGCGTATCCGCTCTGGTGCTCTACAAGCTTTTCAAGGGCCAGAAGTAGTCCAGGCCAAGCCCGGATGTTCATTCTTCCTGAAGATCTGCCTCTAGAGCTCACGCCCTTTGCCTTTCTGGTAGGCAAGTGGGAAGGTTCTGGGGTGATTAGTTACAAGCCCGACGGCGATGAGTCACCTGCGCAAGAATTCGAGTTTCATCAAAAAATCGAGTTTGGTCACGACGGCCAGAATGTCTTGACCTACATTTCGACCGCGACTCTCTCGACTGATGACGCCCGCCCTCTGCCCAGCGAACTGGGTTACTGGCGAATTGCAAGACCAGCGGATGAGGCTGACCACGGGCCGGGTCTCCTGCCCGGGCTGGGCGAACCGACTATCAAGACGCGCGAAGACCTCGAAAAACTTCGCAACAAAGAGGGTGGGTTCGACATTCAGGTGTCGACACTGCATCCTGGGGGCGTTGCCGAACTTTACAAAGGAAAAATCAAGGGTGCCCGCATTGATTTGGCATCCGAGTCAGGTGTGGCTTTCGAAGGAGCAAAGACCTATCGACACTCAACCCGGCTTTACGGACTGGTTGAGAATGCGCTGCTTTGGGTGTGGGATATCGCCTTGCCGGGCAGCGAGTTGAAGTCGCACGCATCCGCCCGTTTAGAGCGAATCAGTTAGTTTATGAGCGCTCGCGAGCACTACGGCAACCCGATGATTGAGCAGCGGTCGCTGCTTCAGGGGCAATCGGCAACGATTCTTGGCGCTCGAACGATTATCGAGGTGTCCGGTGAAGATCGACTGAAATGGCTGCACAGCCTGCTCTCGCAAAACATTCAGAACCTGCAACCAGGTGCTAGCATCGAAGCTCTGCTGCTTGACGCTAATGGCCGGATTGAACAGATCATTCACATCTATGTCGACGAAA
>CAZXFZ010000036.1:5199-5497 GCA_964640285.1 uncultured Rhodoluna sp. | reverse complement strand
ACCAGCTCTCTTGAATTGGCTGCACAAAATGGTCTTTCGCTCACAGGTTTCAATCACCGACCGAAGCGGTGACTTTGCGATCGTGGCAACGTTTGGCCAACCGCTAAAACTCAACGACATCGAGACTGTGTTTTCGTGGCGGGATCCTTGGCCGGTAGTGCAGACAGGTGGGGTTCGTTACGCATCCGCTCAGCCGCAGTTTGCGTCGTGGGTTTACTTTGAGAATCTTGTGCCAGCAGGCTCGATTGACGCAAGCGAAGCCATGTTACAAACAGCGGGCAAGCTCGCTGGTTCGTTG
>CAZXFZ010000036.1:1095-5183 GCA_964640285.1 uncultured Rhodoluna sp. | reverse complement strand
CAGTTTGCCCCACGAACTAGACCTGCTAGCGACTTCGGTGCACCTGTCAAAGGGTTGTTATCGAGGGCAAGAAACGGTGGCAAAAGTTCACAACCTTGGGCACCCACCGCGTCGCCTAGTTTTTCTGCACCTCGACGGTTCTGGCCACGAGATTCCGGCGGTCGGCGCCTCGGTAAACGTCGTTCACGAGGGTGTGACCAAGCAGGTAGGTCAAATCACTTCGGTGGCACAGCATTTTGAATCTGGGCCGATCGCGCTCGCAATAGTGTCACGCACAACACCGATCGATGCTGAGTTTCTGATCATCGATGAGAACGGTTCAACAATTGCCGCTACCCAGGAGGTCATTGTTCCACCAACCGCTGGCAAGGCAGCCAACTTGCCTGCTCGTCGCAACCTAATGGGTGGTCGCGCGTGATGCGCATTAGGTGGAACCCAAAGGATGCGCTTGCGCGAGTGGTCGCTAGCATCGCTCCAATCCTGCACATCGTTCTCGGGTCGACTGCTGCATACTCGATCAGCCACTACGGGCTTGGCCACAGCGTTCCGCTGCTCGCCGTCACGGTGACAATCACGACCCTTGGATTCACGCGTGATGCTCGCCCGCGACGACTGATTGAAACCGCCGCCGGAATGGTCCTGGGGATTGCGCTGAGCGAAGTCTTGCTGGTAACCGTCGGCCAGGGTGTCTGGCAAATGGCGCTCACCCTATTCGTTTGCCTCGCAGTCGCCAGAGCAATCAGCGGCAGCGCATCCTTTGCATTGACAGTGGGTATTCAAGCCATGCTGGTCCACTGGCTTCCGGCACCTGAGGGTGGAGTGTTTTTCAGGTCAATCGATGGCCTCATCGGTGGCCTGACGGCGCTCGCCGTGACTGCCCTTATTCCACGCGATCCGAGACGTTTGGCGCAAAAGGATGCCGCTCAACTTTTTGCGGTGTTTCTGCAAACGCTTGGTGAAGTGCGAAAGGCTCTGGTGAATCGCGATTTTCGAGTCGCCGATGCCGCGCTCGTGCGGGTTCGACGCAGTCAACCGCTGCTCGATAACTGGCGCATGTCACTCGACAGCGCGGTTGCGATTAGCCGAATTAGCCCGTTTTTGCGCAAGCATCGAGATGAGCTTCAGGGGCAGCTTCGCCTAATGCGCGGCATGGATCTAGCTACGCGAAACTTGCGAGTTATCGTTCGGCGAATCGACTTTTTGATGCGCGATGGCGTGGCCCGCCCGTATCTTGCCGATCTCCTGGAGCAAATCGAGGATGCCGTCAGGCAACTCGAGTCAGGTTTGGAAGAGCCGGCCAATCTTGAACTGGCACAGGATCAATTGCTCGAGATTATTCACCAGCTAGATCCGCGTCGGTTTGGCATTGCCGATCAGTTGCGCGAAGCGAGTGTTTTGCTGCTGCTCAGGCCGATGTTGGTGGATCTGCTTTGCGCAAGTGGCATGCATGATGACGATGCCCGTGCCGAGCTGCCACCGGTTTAGTTGCGTTTAGGGCAGCACTTCGTTGGGTGCAACAGCATCCCAGGCCACGGTTAGCTCACCCAGCCTCCAACGACGTCGGTCGCCGACCAACGGCCAACCCTGCTCGAGCAGGGTGCGGCAGGATGCCTGCCAGCGCTGAACCGAACTCAGCGCGCCCAGGCCTGCGTTGCTGCGCCAAGCGGCATCCAATGCGGCAAGAAACTCGTGGATTTTTTCGCCTGCCACATTTCGATGAATCAAAACTTTCGGAAGTCGTTCAGCAACTATCGAAGGCTCATCCAGATCGCGCAGTCGAAGTGAAATCGATAGTGAAATCGGTGCTGTTTTCGAGAGTGTGACCCAACTCGAAACACGACCTATCTCGTCGCAGGTGCCTTCGACTAGCAGGCCTTCTTCGGTCAATCTGGCCTGCATGCGAGCCCACGCCTGTCTGACATCACCCTCTTGGTATTGCCGCAACACATTGAATGCGCGAATCAGATTCACCGGGCGACTCGGGGCGAAACCTTCGGGCATAGGAACTTCGAAACCACCCAGTGCAAAATGCAGATGCCCTGACTGCACGGTTAGGGCGCGTTCGACGCGTTCTCGGTCGATTTCGATGCCTATCACGTGTGTGTTCGCGTTTACTTTTGACAGCCGCTGCAGCAGCTCTATCGCCGTGATCGGGCTCTCGCCATAACCCAGGTCGACCACGATCGGCTCGCGTTCGCTTCGAATTAGCGGCAGGGATGCGATGTAGCGATCAACTCTTCGAAGTCGATTCGGGTTGGTCGTGCCTCGAGTTATGTTTCCGACAGGTTTGCCGGTGGCAGAAGCCAGGCGTTCGGCCTTCTGTACCATGCAAACCCTTTCTGCGAGCAGCCCTCGAAACCAACCTAAGGGATTGGCTGCTTGGAAAGACTAAAATTGAGCACATGACTGCCGCATACACCCTCATCCTGCTGCGCCACGGAAACAGCGTTTGGAACCAAGAAAACCTATTTACCGGTTGGGTTGACGTCGAACTTAGCGATCAAGGCAGGGCCGAGGCCAAGCGTGCCGGCGAACTGCTGAAGGAATCTGGCCTGAAGCCAGATCTGCTATTCACCTCACGTTTGCGCCGTGCAATCAACACCGCACACATCGCCTTAAACGCTGCAGATCGAGCATGGATTGATGTGGTTCGCGATTGGCGCTTGAACGAGCGTCACTATGGTGCGCTTCAGGGCAAAGACAAGGCCCAAACCCTGGCCGAGTACGGAGCAGAGCAGTTCCAGATTTGGCGCCGCTCCTATGATGTTCCACCTCCACCAATCGACGACGCCGACCAGTATTCGCAGGCTAACGACGAGCGCTACTCAGACCTTGGCCCAAACATTCCAAAAACGGAATGCCTGAAGGATGTTCTTGAGCGTATGCTGCCGTTCTGGATGTCAGACATTCAGCCAGCACTAAAGTCGGGCAAAACTGTTCTGGTAACGGCTCACGGCAATTCGCTTCGCGCACTGGTTAAGCACCTCGACGACATCAGCGACGACGAGATTGCAGAATTGAACATCCCAACCGGCATCCCGTTGGTTTACCAGTTGGATGCGAACTTCAAGCCGCTGGTAAAGGGCGGCGAATACCTAGACCCTGAGGCCGCGGCTGCCGGCGCGGCTGCCGTTGCAGCTCAGGGAAAGAAGTAACTGAGCCCTATTCGGCCGATTCGGCATCAGCCCAATCACCGGTGGTGAGGTAGCTGATTTTGCTCGAGATGTCGACCACGTGGTCGGCGAAACGTTCGTGGTAGCGACTTGCCAGCGTGACGTCAACGGTGAACATCGCGTTTTCTTTCCAGCTGTCTGCCAGAACCACATCAAACACGTGGCGGTGCAGCTGGTCGACACGCTCGTCTTGAGCCTGAATGGCTCGAGCCTGGTCGACGTCAGTGCTTCGAAGGCAAGCGGTTATCTTGTGGGCCAGGTCGATGTCGAGTTTGCCCATCTCGGCAAAAGTGCTCTTTAGGTTCTCTGGAATCGCGCTACCCGGAAAACGGTAGCGGGCAATCGCGGCGATGTGTCCAGCAAGTGCGCCCATGCGCTCGAGCGATGCGCTGATGCGCAGAGCCGAGACGAGGATGCGCAGATCGCGCGAAACAGGTGACTGGCGCGCAAGAATGCGGATCACGAGTTCATCTAGGGTTAGAGCCTTGCGCTCGTTGCTTTCGGCCAGGGCGATTGCGCGGTCAGCGAGAGCCACATCTGAGTTGATGAACGCGCTCGAGGCATCCGTGATGATGCTGGTGACAGACTCTGCCATCTCGACCAGGCGGTCTTGCACCTCGTGCAGTTGCTCTTGGAATACTTCGCGCATTCTTGCTCCTTGACTCTTGCAATTTGGTCGGCTGATCCCAAATCTAGACGATTGAACCTTTTCAGTATTTCGCAAACATTCAGTGAACTGAACTTTAACTCAGCGATAAATAGTCGTCGTTTCTTCTAAACCAAGCATCTTTCGCTGGGTCAATCAGCCTAGTGTTAACCTTGTGAACATTTTGGAGCTGCTGTTGGTGATACTCGGCTTCATTCTTGGCGCTGCGACCGTGTTCACCATGTTCATCCGAACGCTGCAGAGATCTG
>CAZXFZ010000036.1:0-1085 GCA_964640285.1 uncultured Rhodoluna sp. | reverse complement strand
CTAGATGTTCTGGCTACGGCTGGGCTTGTCGTTGGTTCATCCGGAACTGTTATTCGTGCCACCAACGGCGCCCTAGCAATGGGATTGGTGAACAACCGCGTTCTCGCCCACAAAACGACTAGGGATTTGGTGAAACAAGCCCTTGAAGAGGATCACCCCGTATCGATTGAGGCAACACTCGAGAGCGGGTTGAGGGCAAATACAGTTTGGGTTCACATGCGTGCCGCAAAGATGAGCGACAACAATGTGCTTCTCTTAGTCGATGATCGCACCGAGGCACACCGACTCGATGAAACTAGACGGGACTTCATCGCGAACATCTCACACGAGTTAAAGACTCCCATCGGGGCTATCAGTCTTTTGGCCGAAGCTCTCCAAGGCGCTGATGACAACCCCGAGATGGTTCGCAAGTTTTCTAAGGATCTCTATCGTGAATCCAAGCGCTTGGGAGCGCTGGTCAAAGACATCATCCAGCTCTCTAGGTTGCAGTCTGCAGAGATTACCGGTAGCGCCCAGATTGTTGAGCTTCACGAAGTAATTGCGGAATCTGTTGAACTCAATCGCCTGGCTGCCGATAACCGAAACGTCAAGATTCAGGTCGAAGCACCCGAGCAGATTTATGTGGTCGGTGATCAAAGCATGCTCGTCACAGCCGTTCGAAACCTCATCGAGAATGCAATCACCTATTCCGATGACAATTCTCAGGTTGGAATCGGGCTTTCGGTCACGGACGGTATCGCTGAGATCGCGGTTACCGACAGTGGCGTCGGAATTCCTGCAGCTGAGCAAGACCGAATCTTCGAACGTTTCTATCGCGTAGATCCGTCACGTTCGCGACAGACCGGTGGAACGGGATTGGGACTGAGCATCGTAAAGCACGTTGCCCACAATCACCGCGGAGAGATTTCACTGTTCTCGAAACCCGGAGTCGGATCGACGTTCACGCTGAGAATTCCGATTGCTGGTGCTGCTGCGGTGGGCAAGCAAAAGAACGACAAGAAAAACGCTCAGAAAAAAGCCAATGGCGAGAAGAATAAGTCAAGCAAGGCAAAAAAGAAGAAGGATAAGAAATGACCCGAGTTCTA
>CAZXFZ010000035.1:5776-8984 GCA_964640285.1 uncultured Rhodoluna sp. | reverse complement strand
GCGCCGGGATGCTGATCAAGTGCAGCGGCGTTGGCGTGTTCGATGACGTATTGGCAAAGATCCGAGTAACACCTGGTGCCCAAGCGTTGATTCACCGAATTCACGAATCTGGCGGCCGTGTGGGAGCTGTGTCAGGGGGCTTCACTCAAGTTTTGAATCCTCTCGCGGATCGCCTCGGTCTCGACTTTGCTCGAGCGAACGACCTTGAGGTGATCGACGGAAAACTCACCGGTAGGGTGCTCGGTCAGATTGTAGATAAGTCAGTCAAGGCTCAATCGCTGCTTGAGTGGGCCGAGCGTTTGAACTTCAAACAGGCACAAACCGTTGCCGTTGGCGACGGCGCAAACGATCTCGAGATGATGAGCTGGGCGGGGCTTTCAATCGCATTCAACGCGAAGCAAATCGTGCGAGAAAAGGCCGACGTTGTTGTAGCCAAGCAGGATTTGCTCCAGGTTGCGGCGATTTTAGGCGTCTAGGCTACGAAATCCGAGGTGTCACCGACAAGCTTGGTGTTGTCGGCCGGAACTGGGTCGACAGCAGCTAGGGCAACCTCAGCCGCAAACTCAGAAACGTTGTAAAGCTTTCCTGCACCTTCGCGTCTTGCCTCAATTGCACCCGGGTTGGCGCGTTCGAGCAGGCTGGCCGTAATTGTTCCCTCGATCATGTCCCCCGAGACAACTACGAATCCGATTCCGCGAGCTTCAAGTTGCGGAATCATTTCGCGAAGCGCATCCTCACCAGCTCGCTTGGAGAGAGCGACCGGAAGATACTCAGGCATCGTTGGTGTGGTGCGAATGAAGTGCGCCTGGTGGCTGGTCACGAAAACTACTCTCGCCCCATCTTTTAGGTGGTCGAGTGCGGCTTTGAGTAGGTTCACCTGCGAGTCACGGTTTAGGCGCATCGCATAGTCTTCGCCCAGTCCCGCTTCCATGCCACCCGATGCGTTCATGACGAGAATGTCGAGCTTGCCGAAGGTTTCTTCAGCCTTCTGAAACATGTCCGCAACTGAAGAGGCGTCGGTGAGGTCAGCTCCTACGGCTATTGCCCGGCCACCAGCATCCTCAATGCCCTGAACAATTTTCGCGGCTCGTGCCTCCTTGTTGCGGTAGTTCACAACAACTGATGCGCCTGCCTCCGCAAAATAGCCCAGAGTTTCAGCTCCGATTCCTCGAGACGACCCGGTTACCAGTGCAACCTTGCCCGCGAGCTGACCCTTTGACAGTGGATTAGACAATTTTGTTCCTTCGGATATCGGTTTGGACTAAAGGGAATTCTTAGTGGCCCATTCCAAGGCCACCGTCGACTGGTATCACTGCGCCTGAAATGTAGGCGGCATCATCTGATGCCAACCACGCCACAACCTTTGCTACTTCGCTCGGTTGCGCGAATCGGCCGGCTGGAATCTTCTTCTTGTATTCGTCTTGTTGAGTCTCTGGCAAAGCTGCGGTCATATCGGTGTCGATGAAACCAGGAGCGACCACGTTCGCAGTGATGTTTCTCGCACCCAACTCGCGAGTTATCGAACGAGCCATACCAACCAGAGCCGATTTGGTTGCCGAGTAGTTGACTTGACCTGCTGATCCCAGCAATCCAACGACAGACCCAATCAAGATCACGCGCCCAAATCGGGCCTTAATCATTCCCGCGCTTGCGCGCTTCACTACCCGAAAAACTCCATTCAGGTTCGTGTCGATTACAGACTCAAAATCTTCGTCGGTCATGCGCATGAGAAGCATGTCCTTCGTGATGCCAGCGTTGGCGACCAAAACTTCAATCGGGCCAAGCTTTTCGGACACCTCGGCAAAGGCTGCGTCCAAGCTTGCCGCATCTGTGACATCCGCCTTTACAGTGAGTGTTCCTGTCGGACCCTCGCCAGAACGAACGGTTACTGCAACTCGATAACCGCGAGAAACGAACTCTTCAGCGATTGCGCGTCCGATTCCTCGGTTACCACCGGTGACCAGAACCGTGCGCGAGTTTTGGGGAATAACGTCGCTCATCTCGGCCTTTCAATTAGCACTATCGTTCCCGTGAAGTTTAGTCTTTTAGTGGGAATCGTTGAGCGAGCCACCCCGACATCCAATCAAGGAGCAAGCATGTCCAGATCGTCTTCGAACGATTCTGTGCAAAACGTGACGTCGGTTGGAATCAATCCGGAATTCGAGCGTCGTCGGCGCATGATTCGCTACACAGTCGCTATGACCATCCGAGTTGTCTGCTTGATACTTGGAATGTTCGTTCAGGGTTGGTTGATGTGGGTCTGTTTCGCAGGCGCTATCCTGCTCCCCTATTTCGCGGTTATTCTCGCTAATGATGTTCAGGTTCGTGCAGACGCCGAGGCTCCGGTGCCAGTTGTTCAGGAGCGCAAAGTTATCGAAGCCAGCGAGTTTCGAGTAGTCAATCCCGACGAAAAGTAGTCGAGTTGGCAGAAACTAAGTGCTCTAGGGCTGGGTGTATTCTGCCCGCTCAGCATCGTCTCGAGTGGGCAAACCCAAAAATCCATATTGGTGGTCGAACAAAAACTTGGCTTTCCTGTGATGAGCATTTCGAATTTCTGGCGCAATACCTTCTCTCCCGAGGTTTCTTGCTGGGTTCATCGTCGTTATAGCCTTGTCGCTTACCGACGCCGAGTTTTTAGCACGGCAAGAACTGAAAGAATAGTCAGCATGGCTGGGCGTGACTCAAACACAAGCAATCGCAACGGGGTTATCCGTTGGATTCGCTGGGCGATTTTCGTTCTGGTTTTTACGTTGGCATGTGTCTGGCTTTCGCACTGGCAATTTGACCGACGCAACGAGGTTGTGGCCCGCAATCTTCAGATTTCGGATTCCTACAATCAACCTGCGGTGCCAATTAGGGAGCTTCTGCCCGATTTGGAATTCGACCCAAAAAAGGAGTGGAGGCCAGTCGAGGTTTCAGGCCGCTACCTCCCTGAAACAGCCCAACTCGTTCGGAACAGACCCTACAACGGGCAGCCTGGTTTCGAGCAGGTGGTCGTGTTTCAGACCAATGACAATCAGCTCATCGTTGTGAATCGCGGATGGCTTCCTACGGGGTCTGCCCAAGACCTTCCAGATGTAATTCCATCACCGCCAACCGCAGAGCAAACCCTTATCGCAAGGGTTCGAGCCGATGAATCCCTGGACGGCAAATCGGCTCCGCCGCAGCAGCTTCCGGTCGTGAACAGCGAAGCTGCTTTCGCTTATGC
>CAZXFZ010000035.1:0-5766 GCA_964640285.1 uncultured Rhodoluna sp. | reverse complement strand
ATTCCAAGGGTAAAACATTGGTGACTGGCCTTTATCTGAGACTGGCCTCGGAATCCGATTCAGTATCGCCGAGCCCAAAGGTTTACACGATGCCCGAACTCTCTGAGCGGAATCACCTCAGCTACGCGATTCAGTGGATCATTTTCGCTTTGATGGCGATAGCGGCCCTCGTCTGGTTTATTCGCGAAGACCTAGCTATGCACCGTGACCCGGACGCCTACATCGCGCGCAAGAACAGTCGAAAACGCTCCCGCTCCCAACTGGACGCGGCAGAAGAGGATCGGCTCCTCGACAGCTAGGGCTAGCTGAGTGAGATTAAGTCGGCGTAACTATCGTTCCAGTGATCTTCGACGCCATCAGGCAAGATGAGAACTCTCTCTGGGTTCAGTGCTTGAACCGCGCCAACATCGTGTGAAACGAGTACGACTGCACCGGTGAAGGTGGCAAGCGCACGGAGAATCTCTTCGCGACTAGCCGGATCAAGGTTGTTTGTAGGTTCATCCAGCAGCAAAACATTCGCCGAAGAGACGACGAGTGAAGCCAGTGCGAGGCGAGTTTTCTCGCCTCCTGAGAGCACACCCGCAGGCTTGTTTACGTCATCACCACTGAAGAGAAACGACCCCAAAACTTTGCGAGCGTCGGTGTCGGTGAGCTGTGGTGCGCTTCGCTGCATGTTCTCAAGCACGGTTTTCGAAACATCCAAGGTTTCGTGCTCTTGGGCGAAGTAGCCGATCTTGAGTCCGTGTCCGGGTTCAATTTGGCCCGTATCTGGTTTGTCAATGCCTGCCAGCATCCTAAGCAGCGTGGTTTTACCGGCTCCGTTTAGACCGATTACGACTACCTTGCTGCCTTTATCGATTGCGAGATCAACCGCTGTGAAAATCTCGAGAGATCCATAGGATTTGCTCAGATTTGTTGCCATCAGCGGGGTTTTTCCGCAGGGTGCGGGGTCGGGAAACTTGATTCTGGCTACTCGGTCGCTCTCACGCACTTCTTCGAGATTGTCAAGTAGTCGTTCCGCTCGGCGCAACATCTGCTGTGCCGCAACTGCCTTTGTTGCTTTGGCCCCAAATTTCGCGGCCTGCAGTTGCAGCGTGGCAGCCTTCTTTTCTGCGTTGCTACGCTCTCGCTTGCGGCGTTCCTCGTCTGCCTCGCGCTGGCGCAAATATTGCTTCCAGCCCATGTTGTAAACATCAATCACGCATCGCATGGCATCAAGATAGAAGACACGGTTTACTGTCTCACCGATGAGTTCGACATCGTGGCTAATCACGATTAGACCGCCCTGGTAAGTTTTCAGGAATTCTCGCAACCAAATAACCGAGTCCGCGTCCAGGTGGTTTGTCGGCTCATCGAGGATCATGGTTTCTGCATCGCTGAACAGGATTCTCGCCAACTCTATGCGGCGCCTCTGCCCGCCAGAGAGGGTTTTCAACGGTTGATTGAGGATGTGCTCCTTCAACCCGAGGTTGCTGGCAATCGCTGCAGCTTGGGCCTCGGCCGCGTAACCACCCAGAATGTTGAACCGTTCCTCTGCGGCGGCATATTTGCGCATGGCAGTTTCGTAGGTCTGCTCGTCGATGCTAGCCATGTCTTCGCTAGCTTTCTTCATCTGCTGCATTAGGTCGCCGAGGCCTCGAGCATTCAAGATCCGTGTACGAGCCAGTTCCTCTGGGTCACCGCTTCGTGGGTCTTGCGGCAGGTATCCAATCTGCCCAGATTTCTCGACACTACCCTCGGATGGCTGCCCATCGCCCGCAAGAATCTTGGTCAGTGTGGTCTTGCCGGCTCCATTCCTTCCAACTAAGCCAACCTTGTCACCCTTCGAGACCTGGAAGTTGACGCCTTCCATGAGTGTGCGCGCCCCGATTTGGATAGACAGGTCACGCACGATAATCATGTGAAAATCTCCAAAAAGGTCTGTGGTTTTTGGTGCGCAATTAGCGGTGTTGACCAAAACCCCTAGTTTACAATCGTTGTAACCGATACCCCTTGGAGTAGTTTCATGTCAATCACACTTGCTGTTCGCCCAACCATCGTCGACCGCGTTCTGCCTCGCGGCCTTGCCACTGACATTGCGTTGATCCTCGGAGCTGCGGCTCTAACCGCTCTTGCGGCGCAGGTAAGCATTCCTACTCCGCTAGGAGTCCCCTTCACTCTTCAAACTTTCGCAGTTCTACTGGCAGGTGCAAGCCTCGGCTCGGTTCGCGGTGCCCTCTCGATGGTTGTTTACGCACTGGCTGGAGTAATCGGATTACCGGTCTTTGCAGAAGGGTCGCACGGCATCGACGTTATCTTCGGCGCGACTGGTGGCTTTATCTTGGGCTTCATCGTTGCCGCCGCCGCAATCGGATTCATCGCTGAGTCAAACTTTGGTGGAAAGGTCCTGCGCTACCTGAGCGCTGCCACAGTCGGTTCTGTAATCATCTACCTCGTTGGAATTCCAGTGCTCGCTTCGGTTTCCGGGGTCGACCTAGTCACCGCCGCGGGCTGGATGGTTCCATTCATGATTTGGGATGCCGTCAAGGCAGCAGCAGCGGGTCTTGCGCTGCCAGGTGCCTGGAAGCTCGTCGAGCAGATCAAAAAGTAGCCAGTTTCTAAAGAAAAAAAGAGTGGGCGATCAATCGCCCACTCTTTTTTTGTTTGTTTTGTCTAGATTGAGAACCCAATGGCTCGCATTTGCTCTTTGCCATCTTCGGTGATCCGCTCTGGACCCCACGGCGGCATCCAGACCCAGTTGATCCGAAACGCATCCTCAACGCCGTCGAGAGCCTGAGCGGTTTGCTCCTCGAGCACCTCGGTAAGCGGGCATCCGGCTGAGGTCAACGTCATGTTGATCAGCAGAGCACCGTCATCAGACCTGAGCAGACCATAAATTAGGCCCAGGTCGACGATGTTCACGCCAAGTTCAGGGTCGATGACCTCTTTTAGCGCTTCGATGACCTCGTCGTACTTCTTTGGATCGAGCTCGTATGACTCTTCTGACATCTGGTTAGGCACTCACGTAACGGACGTAACCTTCGGCTTCGAGGCGCTCGGCGAGCTCTGGGCCACCCTGTTCAGCGATCTTTCCGGCCACGAATACGTGAACAAAATCGGGCTTGATGTAGTTGAGGATTCGCGTGTAGTGCGTGATCAGAAGGAGACCGAAGCCGTTATCGTTCTGTGCACGATTGACTCCCTCTGAGACCACCTTGAGTGCGTCGACATCGAGACCCGAGTCGGTTTCGTCCAGGACCGCAAACTTTGGCTTCAAAAGCTCAAGTTGCAGAATCTCGTGGCGCTTCTTTTCTCCACCAGAAAAGCCTTCGTTAACGTTGCGTTCTGTGAAGGTCGAGTCCATCTTCAGGTTCTCCATGGCGACCTTGATGTCTTTAATCCACTGACGCAGCGCTGGCGCTTCGCCGTCGATAGCCGTCTTTGCGGTGCGCAGGAAATTGCTCACCGATACTCCAGGGATTTCGACCGGGTACTGCATAGCGAGGAACAAGCCAGCTCGTGCGCGCTCATCCACCGACATTTCGAGCACATTCTCGCCATCGAGCAGAATCTCGCCCTCAGTTACGGTGTACTTTGGGTGACCGGCGATGGTGTAAGCCAGCGTTGACTTGCCTGAACCGTTTGGGCCCATAATGGCGTGGCTCTCCCCCGACTTGATCGTGAGATCTACACCCTTGAGGATTTCCTTGGTTCCCTGATCGGTCTCGACTGTGACGTGCAGGTTTTTGATTACTAGAGTCGACATGTTTTCCTTAAGCTCGCGTCTATTCCGCGTCGTATTCGATGTAGATTTCGCCGTTTTCGATGATTACCTCGTAGACGGATACCGGTTCGAAAGCCGGAAGGCTCAGCGGCTTTCCGGTTTCCAGAGAAAACTTCGCGCCGTGTGCCCAGCACTCGATGGTTTCCGCATCAACGAATCCCTCGCTGAGCGATATTTCGCCGTGCGAGCATTTGTCGTCGAGAGCGTGAATTGAACCGGTCTTCGATTTCACGATTGCAATTGGGTGACCGCTAATGACCAGACGGAGCGCTTTGCCCGGCTTTAGGTCATCAGCCTTCACGGTTGTGTTGATTGCTGTCATTAGCCGATGCTCCTTGCCAGTTCGGTTTCGATTAGGTTGTTGAGCTCTTCCTCGAGGTCCTCGATTTCAATCTGCTGGATAACCTCGTTTAGGAATCCCTTGACGACCAGGCGCTTTGCTTCGAGTTCGCTGATTCCTCGAGCCTGCAGATAGAACAGGTGCTCGTCATCAAAGCGACCCGAGGCGCTCGCGTGACCTGCCCCCTCAATCTCTCCGGTTTCGATTTCCAAGTTGGGCACAGAATCAGCGCGCGCTCCATCGGTGAGGATGAGGTTGCGGTTGAGTTCGTAGGTGTCCGTTCCCTCGGCAGCCTTGCGGATCAGCACATCGCCGACCCAAACCGTGTGCGCCTTTTCTCCTTGTAGGGCACCCTTGTAAGTCACGTTGGACTTGCATTGCGGTTGCGAGTGGTCGATAAACGGCCTGTGCTCGAGGTACTGACCTGAAGTTGCAAAGTAGGCTCCGAGCAGATTGACCGATCCACCAGGTGCCTTGTAATCCACCGTTGGGACGATTCGCACGGTTTTTCCGCCGAGGCTGACTACGACGTGCTCAAGTTCTGCGTTTCGGCCAATCGTCGCGCGCTGCGAAGAAACGTGAACCGAATCCTTGCTCCAGTTTTGAGCCGAAACAATCTTGGCGACCGACTCGTCTCCAATCAAGAGTTCAATGTTTTCGGCAAGCTGAGCTGAGCCTTGGTGTTCGATCGAAAGAGTGAACCTCGAGAACTTTCCCGCAACTACGATCAGGTGAAGCGCGCTGGCCTCGGCCTCGTGACCGGTAAGTGTAAGGCGAATAGGCTCTTCGGCCTCGAATGAATCTGGAATGACAATCTTGTAGGCCTGCTTGGCGCTAGTCCATGCCGCTGCGGCAATTCGGTCTTCAGGAAGCCCAGCTGCACCAAACGCCGAATCTTCTGGGCCTACCCAGGATGCCGAAATGGCAGGAGGTGCCTGCAGCTCGATGTCACCAGAAAACTCAGCCAAGTTTGCGTCGGTTAGTCCGCCGAGACGTTCAGCGTCGAGGTACCGCCACTGCTCGTCAAACCTTGAAATCGCAGGATAGTCCGATGGGTTTGCCGACTTCAGTCGTTCAGATCGGGTCTGAACCGGAGCCTGGCCGTGACTGTGCTCGTTGATGGTTCCGGCCATTAGCCAACAGCTCCTTCCATCTGAAGTTCAATCAGTTTGTTCAGCTCGAGCGCATACTCCATAGGAAGCTCTTTGGCGATCGGCTCGATGAATCCGCGAACGATCATGGCCATCGCCTCATCCTCTGCCAAGCCGCGAGACTGCAGATAGAAGAGCTGCTCTTCGCTCACGCGGCTAACTGTCGCTTCGTGCCCCATTGAGACATCGTCTTCGCGAACATCAACGGCCGGGTAGGTGTCGGAACGCGAAAGCGTGTCTACCAAAAGCGCGTCACAGCGCACGGTGTTGGCTGAGTGGTGTGCGCCTGGGTTCACGCGGATTTCACCGCGGTAGCTGGCTCGTCCACCGTTGCGCGCAATCGACTTTGAAACAATCGAGGATGACGTGTAAGGCGCAAGGTGAATCATCTTCGCACCCGCATCCTGATGCTGGCCCTCACCCGCAAAGGCGACCGAAAGGGTCTCGCCTCGAGCGTGCTCGCCTGCAAGAATCACGGCTGGATACTTCATGGTGACTTTTGAGCCGATGTT
>CAZXFZ010000034.1:0-8985 GCA_964640285.1 uncultured Rhodoluna sp. | reverse complement strand
TGGTTCCGCCGACCTTGTAACCGCGCAGCTGCGACATGTTCAAGACCTCAGGAACAACACCCTGACCAGCGAATGCTGCATCACCGTGGATCAGCACCGGCAGAACTGGATAGACATCGTTTGGAATGGAGTCAGTGCGGTCGAGCTTTGCGCGCACGATTCCTTCGAGAACCGGGTTGACTGCCTCTAGGTGAGACGGGTTTGCGGCCAGCGAAACCTTGACCTGCTTGCCCTCGAGGTTGGTGAAGACGCCTTCGGTGCCCAGGTGATACTTGACGTCACCCGAACCCTGAACCGAGCTTCCGTCGGTGTTGCCCTCAAATTCCTTGAAGACCTGGCCGTAGGTCTTGCCGGCCACGTTGGTTAGAACATTTAGACGACCACGGTGGGCCATGCCGATAGCGACTTCTTCGAGTCCGGCGTTGGCGGCTGATTGCAGGATCTCATCGAGTGCGGCGATGGTGGATTCGCCACCTTCGAGCGAGAAGCGCTTTTGGCCAACGAACTTGGTCTGCAAGAAGGTCTCGAATGCCTCAGCCTTGTTGAGCTGCTCGAGAATGTTGACCTGCTCTTCGCGAGTTGGCTTCACATAGGGGCGCTCGAGACGGTCTTGGAACCACTTGCGCTGGGTTGGGTCCTGGATGTGCATGTACTCGATGCCAACCGAACGGCAGTATGAGTCGCGCAGAATCTTGTAAATCTCGCGGAACTGCATCTTTGGCTTGCCGCCAAAACCACCGGTCTTGTAGGTGCGGTCGAGATCCCAGAAGCTGAGGCCGTGGAAGCGGATGTCGAGGTCAGGGTGCGAACGCTGCTTGAACTCCAGTGGATCAACATCTGCGATCAGGTGACCACGAACGCGGTATGCGTTGATGAACTCCTGGATGCGGGTCTCTTTCGAGCGGTCATCAGAATCGTTGCGGTCGAAGTCAGTCGCCCAGCGCACAGGCTCATAAGGGATGCGCAGCGCTTCGAAGATCTCGTCATAGAAACCACGCTCTCCGAGCAAAAGCTCGTGCACCTTCTTCAGGAACTCGCCCGAGCCAGCGCCCTGAATGACTCGGTGGTCGTAGGTGCTAGTCAGGTGCAGAATCTTGCTCACGCCGAGCTTGTTGAGGTGCTCTTCGCTCATGCCCTGGAACTCGGCTGGGTAATCGAGCGCTCCGGCACCGATGATGCAACCCTGGCCCTTCATGAGGCGAGGAACCGAGTGCACGGTTCCGATTCCACCCGGGTTAGTGAGTGAAACCGTTGAACCGGCAAAGTCTGCAGCGGTCAGCTTGTTGGCGCGGGCTCGCTTTACCAAGTCTTCGTATGCGGCAAGGTATTCAGCGAAGTTGAGGCGCTGCGCACGCTTGATGTTTGGAACAAGAAGGGCGCGAGTGCCGTCTTCTTTCGGGATGTCGATTGCGAGACCAAAGTTGACGTTGGCCGGAGTGACGGCGGCTGGCTTGTCATCGATGATGTCGTAATAGACGTTTTGGCTTGGGAATTCCTTGAGGGCGCGAATGATCGCGAAGCCAATTAGGTGAGTGAAAGAGACCTTGCCACCGCGGGTGCGGGCTAGGTGTGAGTTGATGACGATTCGGTTGTCGATCATCAGTTTGGCTGGAATGGCGCGCACTGAGGTGGCGGTTGGCACTTCGAGCGACGCATCCATGTTCGATGCGAGAGCCTTCTGCATGCCCTTGAGCACGTTTACCTGGTCTTCGCCAGATTCGTCTTCGATGGTCTCGATCAAGCCGGTTGCTGGTGCTTGAGCAGGAATCGGAGTTGGTTTTGGCTCGATGCGAGTGGTCTTTGCTACGAGAGGAGTTTCTGCGGCTGGAGCTGCTGCCGAGGTTGGTTCGGCCGAGACAGGGGATGCGGCTGGCGCAGCGGGGGTGATTGGCGCTGCCGCAGGTGTCGTTGGGGCTAGCGATGCTGGGGGAGTCTGCCCGCTGTAACGCTCGAGGATTGGCCACCAAGCCTTGTCAACCGAGTCAGGATTCGCTTTCCACTGCTCGTACATTTCTGCTACGAGCCAATCGTTGGCGCCGAATTCTTCGTTCTCGTTGCCTGACACAGATGACCACCTTAATAACCGTTGGGCGTGCGCATGCGCCCTGTTCATCCAAAGCGCCTTCCAAGCCTACCGAAAATCGCTGGCCGTTCTGGGCAGATTAGTTATGATTGGAGCATCTATGGATACCTCAATTTCTGGTCATAGTTGCTGGGCGATGATCGCCCGATGACTGAATGGATTCTTCTCGGCGTCGGCGTTCTGCTGACCATCGGAACCGGCTTTTTCGTTGCTAGCGAATTCTCACTTGTAAACCTCGAGCGAACTGAGCTTGAGGCGCGAAGTGAACGCGGCGAACGCGGACTCGGCCGAGTCATCAAAGCTCTGAAGCGCACCTCGACCCACCTATCGAGCGCGCAGCTTGGCATCACCTTAACCACCATGCTCACCGGTTTCTTGGCAGAGCCATCTTTGTCTGTGCTGCTTCGTGAGCCACTTAGCGGTCTTGGCTTTTCAGATGACACCACCTCGGCAATCAGCCTCGTCTTAGCGATGGTTCTGGCCACACTGTTTTCGAGTGTGATTGGTGAGCTGGTTCCTAAGAACCTTGCCATTGCTGTTCCCTTGGCTGTGGCCAAAGTGGTCACCCCGTTTCAGCTGCTCTTCACGTTCACTTTCGGTTGGGCCATTTGGGCTCTGAACAACTCGGGCAACGCGATTGTGCGCTGGCTGGGCATTGAACCCAAAGAAGAGCTGTCATCAAGTCGCTCGGCAGAAGAACTGACCGCACTGGTTCGTCGATCAGCGACGCTTGGTGCGCTCGATGAAAGCACGGCGACCCTAATTACTCGAACCCTCGCCCTCAGCCAGTTGACGGCCGCAGACGCGATGACCCCGAGGATGCGCATGCAGACCATCACTGCTGACGCGAGCGTTCAAGACCTCATCCAGTTGTCAAACCGCACCGGTTACTCGCGGTTTCCGGTGGTCGACGGCACCAGTGACGACGTGATTGGTATCGCACACGTAAAGCAAGCCGCCTCGGTTCCTCGCGAACGACGAGCAGAGGTTCCTGCAACCGCCATCATGATTGAGCCGCTGCGCGTTCCTGAGACGATGGGGCTCGAAACGCTAATGGTTGATTTGCGCTCGAAGAGCATGCAGTTGGCTGTGGTCGTTGACGAATACGGTGGCACCGCTGGTTTGATCACCCTCGAAGACTTGGTTGAAGAGCTGGTTGGCGATCTGATTGACGAGCACGACCGCGCCAAGAGTGGCGTAACCAAGGGCAGCAACTCTTCGATCCTGTTCCCTGGAATGATTCGACCAGACGAACTTCGCGAAATGGCGATTCGTGTGCCAGCCGACGGAGCCTACGAAACCGTAGCCGGCTTCATCATGAGCGCGCTTGGCAAGATTCCGGCAGTTGGCGACGAAGTTCAAATCGAGCGGGGTGTGCTTCGAGTCGAGCGCATGGATGGTCGTCGGGTCGATCGAGTCAGATTCACGCCAACCGATCTGATGATTGGCGACGATTCAAAATCGGGCGAAGCTGGCAAGAGCGAGGAGGCGAAATGAATCAGGACGTAATGGGACTCATTTGGTTCGTTATTCTGCTCGCGGCAAATGCATTTTTCGTTGGCTCGGAGTTTGCCCTAATCTCAGCAAAGCGAGCCCAAATCGAGCCTCGCGCCGAGGCTGGTTCGCGCCCGGCCAAAATCACCATCGCGGCAATGGAAAAGGTTTCACTGCTGCTGGCCACCGCGCAAATCGGAATCACGCTTTGCTCGCTACTGATTCTCGTGATTGTCGAGCCGAGCATCCATCACCTGCTTCAGCCGGTGTTTGAAGGCATCGGAATGTCATACGGTGTCGCATCTGGTGTTTCGTTCGCGATTGCGCTGGTTTTCGTAACCTTCATGCACGTGGTGGTTGGCGAAATGGTTCCAAAGAACATTTCGTTCTCGGTGCCAGACCGCGCGGCTCTCATCCTTGTGCCAATTTTGTACTTCGTGGGCATGGCTCTCAAGCCGATCGTTGGCACGCTCAACTGGTTGGCAAATGGAGTCCTCAAGCTAATGGGTGTCAAGCCTGTTGACGAGGCAAATAGCGCATACACGCTTGAGCAGGTTGAAGGCATTGTTGAGCACTCCACGCGTGAAGGCGCGCTGAGCGACATCTCGGGCGCAATCACCAACACCTTCGAGTTCACCGAGAAACGCGTCGAGGACGTCGCCGTGCCGATGGCCAAGCTGGTTGCGCTGAGCGAGACCTGCACCCCACGCGAGGTTGAGGCCGCCGTCACAAAGTACGGTTTTTCGAGATATCCGCTGGTTGACGAGGATGCCGACATCGTGGGCTACCTGCACCTCAAGGATGTGCTCGATTTGCGCGAGGACGAGTATGACGACGCTTTTCCGCCGAAGCGCATCCGCACCATGATCTCGCTGCCCGCGACTATGGAGCTCGAGGATGCCCTTGCGAGTATGCGTCGCGTAAACGCTCACGCCGCAAAGAGTTTCGATGCTCAGGGCAGGGTTCGCGGAGTGCTGTTCCTCGAGGACATCATCGAGGAACTAGTCGGTGAGGTAAAAGACTCGACTAGGCGTTAGGCCATTTGCCGCGCTGATACTGAATCGGCCAGTCAACCTCGACACCCAACTCATGAGCAGCCCGCAGTGGCCAATAAGGGTCGCGAAGTTCGGCTCGGCCAAGCATGATCACATCGACCAGACCCGCTTGAAGAATTGCCTCTGCCTGCTTGGCATCTGTGATTTGCCCCACGGCCGAAACTGGTGATTCGACGTGTTCAGCGACGAATTCGGAAAGCGGAACCTGATAGCCGGGGCCGCTAGGAATCCTGACACCGGTAATCAGGCCACCGCTCGAGATGTCGAACAGGTCTGCGCCGAGATCTGAAGCCCAGGCTGCGACGGTTGCGGTCTGCTGCTGATCCCAGCCATCTTCGCGGTAATCGGTGGCCGAGAAGCGAATCATCAATGGCATTCCAGCCGGAATCGCCGTGCGAACTTCTCGAACGGTATCAAGCAAGAGTCGAGCCCGGTTTTCGAGTGAGCCACCGTAACTGTCTGTGCGTTTATTGCTTATCGGTGACAAGAACTGGTGCATCAGATAGCCGTGAGCCGCGTGAATCTCAATTGCATCGAAACCCGCATCCACCGAACGCTTGGCGGCCGCGGCGAATTGCATGGGCAGCTTTGCCACTTCTTCGGTGGTCAACTCTCGAGGTGGGGCATATCCTTCAAACGCCTCACTGGTCGAAGAAACTGTCTGCCAACCACCATCGGCAGGCGAAACCGAACCAGAGCCAGATTGCGCGCGATGGGTGGATGCCTTGCGACCCGCATGAGCTAGCTGAATGGCCGAAGCTGAGCCTCCGGCACGAATCGCCTCGGTGACGGGGCGCCAGGCTTCTACCTGCTCGTCGTTCCAGATTCCTGTGCACCAAGGTGTGATGCGACCTTCGGCGGTTACGGCAGTGGCCTCGACCATTACTAGGCCTGCACCTCCGTAGGCTCGAGAGCCATAGTGCACCACGTGAAAGGTGTTCACTACGCCGTCTTTTTGCTCGCACGAATACATGCACATTGGGGCTACCCAAGCGCGGTTCTTGACCTCGAGGTCGCGAATTCGAATTGGCTCGAAAAGCAATCTAGTTCTCCAGTTTCTTGGCCATCGATTTGGCAAACGGCATACCGATGACGACAATCGCGAACAGTACGGCTCCGGTTAGCAGGGCTCGCTCTAGCGGAAGCCACTGGTTGAGCAGTCCAATCAGGGCAGGTCCTGCCATCAGTCCGACGTAAACCATACCAACCACTTTGGCCATGTTTCGACCCTGGTGGGTCGGGTTTCCGACGTTTCCGGCGAGAGCAAAGAATTGTGGAATCACGGCCGAAACACCGATGCCGGCGATGGCCCAACCCACTAGCGATTGAGGCACGTTGTTACTTAGCAAGGCAATCAAATAACCTGCTCCACTAATCGCGGATCCCCACTGGATGACCGTGATGCGGTCGAATCGGTCAACGATGCGATCGCCAATCAATCTCATGATTCCCATGGCCAAACTGATTCCCACCACCGCGTTGGCCGCCATGTACTCTGGCGCTCCAAGTGTCGAGTGCAGGTGGAGTGCCGACCAGTCAATCGCAGTGCCCTCGCCAATGCCCGCTGAGGTAGCTAAAACACCGAGCAGCAATACATAAGGCAGGTAGCGACGGTTTTCGGCCGCGTGTTCCTTGGCCTCGGTCTTGCTTTCGGGTTGCTTAGCAGGAGAGTTCGGAAGCAGCCAAAATCTCAATCCGATAGCGGCCAGAGCGACCACGGCGCCATAAATGGAGAGAGTGAGCGAGGCATCCCACCCAGTGCGCAGAGTCGCAAATCCGATGGCGGCTCCGCCGAGTCCGCCAAAACTCCACATGGCGTGGAACAGGGTGAAGATCGTCTTGTTGAATAGTCGCTCAACTTCGACGCTGTGCGCATTCATGGTGACATCCATGGTGCCCATGAAAAAGCCAAATGCCAAAACGGATGCGGCGAGCATCCAAGGGGAGTTCGAGACGCCGATCGATATCGTTGCGAGTCCGAGCATTGCCCCACCAAGCCAGGTTCCAGTGCGACTGCCGTGGCGGTCAATCATTGGGCCGACCACCTGCATGGCGGCGAAGGCCCCGACACCGAACAGGAGCATGATCCAGCTCATCTGGGTGTGCGAGAGTCCAAATTTCGCTTCAAATTGCGCAATGTGCACGGCCCAGAGCGCATAGGCTGCACCGCCAAACGCGAAGAATCCGAAGAGGGCCACCTGAGCCCTGCGCAGCGATTTTGGCAAAGCCGATCGACGTACCTTCAGTTCAGACATAACGCCAGCCTAAGGCTCGGGTAGCGTGTACCTGTGCAGAGTTCTTCAGATTTCGGTGCAGAGGCCGTCGCGGTCTATGCCAAATTTGACCCCAGCTGGATGGCTCTGCTGCCAAAACCCACAACTGCTGACGACAAATACTCGCGCGGAGTTGTGGGATTCGTCACCGGTTCGAGCCGGTATCCCGGCGCGGCTTTGCTCGGAGTCACCGCAGCCTCACGCTCGGGCATCGGCCTGATTCGTCTGGCATCCGATGTCGTGGTGACTGATTTAGCGCTTCAGGCCAGACCAGAACTCGTGTTGGCGGGCAGTGAAATTGACTCCAATCAGGTGCCGAGGGCCGGTTCTTGGGTGCTGGGCAGCGGGGTTGCTCAAGACGCCGAAGACCAGCGAGAGCGCATCCACAAGGTGCTGAAGTCTGCCGATGTTGCAACTGGAAAAACTCCTGTTGTTTTGGATGCCGCGGCGGCCAGCCGAGAGTTTCTGCACACCGGGCAAACTTCGCTGTTGACCCCGCACGCGGGTGAGGCCGCTCGCTTGCTCGAGGAGTTCGGCATTCAAGCTTCAAGAGCAGAGATTGAAGCCGACCCAGCATCCTTTGCCCAGAAGTTAGCGCATCTCTCAAATTCGACTGTGATCTTGAAGGGCACCCGAACTGTATGCGCGGCGCCCAACGAAGAGATTCTCTGGCAAGCGCAACCTGCGCCGGCGAGTCTTGCCACTGCGGGCACCGGCGATGTGTTGGCGGGTTTGCTTGGAGCGATTTTGAGCAAATCACCAGACTCTGTTTTTGATGCTGCCTGCCTAAGCGTCTGGTTGCATTCGCAGGCGGCGTTTGAGCTGGATCGCTCAGGTCACTGGTCGGCTTTGGATTTGGCACAGCAGCTAGCGGTGACGGTTTCAAACGCAGAGGACGGTCGCTATGTTGGCTAGCCGGCTGGGTTTGGTGGTTGCTTCAATCGTGGTGCATGCGATAACCAGCTATCTCGGTTTGAACCTGCAGGGCATGACCCCGTTCAATGACGTCAACCTCTATTCCGACTGGGCCGCTCGCGGTCTGGCAACAAATGCATGGCCGGGCATCTCTGAGCCAGGCGTGTATCCGATGCTCTCGCTGGTTCCCATGGCTGTCGTCGAACTGCTGTCGCCGGCCGACCCGATTCTGGGTTGGCTTGTTCTCGTAGCAGTTCTGAACACCGCCCTTATCTGGTGGTTATCCGAATCCAAAGTCGGCAGACACGCTGGCGCATACTGGCTGGTTTTCATCGCACTTCTCGGGCCTATCGCAATCGGCAGAATCGACTCGATTGCTGTCGTTGTTGACTTGGTGGCGGTCGGGTTAGTTGCGCTCGGCAAGTTTCGTGGCGCTGCCGGAGTTGCCGTGGCTGCGGCATGGATCAAAGTTTGGCCTGCCGCACAGTATTTGGCTTTGCTCATGGCGCAGAAGACAGCCGACCTTCGAATAAGGCTGGTAGGTGTTGCTGCGGCGGTTAGCTTGGGTGTTGTCAGTTTGGCGATGTTTGCCAACGGCAATCAAAACGTATTCAGCTTTTTGTGGATCAACTCGAATCGTGGATTGCAGATTGAGTCACCAATTGCAAACCTGTGGATGTGGGGAGCCAAACTTGGTTGGGGCGATTCGAGCGTGTATTTCGATTCGAACATCATCACTTTTCAGGTCACCGGACCATTTGCCAATACGGTCTCAAGCTTGATGACGTTTGCCCTGTTGGTGGCCCTCTCGATCACGGCGTTCTTGGGCTGGCGGGCCACAAGGGCAGGTGCGGCTCCTCACGAAGTCTTTGCTCTAGTTGGCATAACCGCGGTTTTGGATCTGATTGTCTTCAACAAGGTTGGCTCGCCACAATTTCAAACTTGGCTCGCCGCACCGCTGATCGCTGGAATCTTGCTGGGTGTTCAGCGATGGCGTTTGCCACTGTACTTTGGCTTAGCGTTAGCCGTGCTGACGGCCTGGATTTATCCTTACAACTACGACTCGGTCGTGAACCTAGACGCGTTTGCTCTGGTGATTTTGACTCTTCGAAACTTGCTGCTGATCGCGTTTTTGGTTTGGGCCAACATTCGCCTTGGTGCACTG
>CAZXFZ010000033.1:0-9101 GCA_964640285.1 uncultured Rhodoluna sp. | reverse complement strand
CGCCGTAGATGCAGACAGTGTAGAAACCGACTGGCTTGGCGAGACCTTTTACCGTGCGGTCAATCTGGTCAGCCAACTCACGAGTCGGTGCCAAAATCAGCGCGCGAGGCTTGCCCGGCTTGCGTGGTTGCGAACCACCAGCGATGAGCTTGGTGATCAGTGGAACCGAGAATGCGATGGTCTTGCCCGAACCGGTTTTGCCTCGGCCTAGAACGTCCTGACCTTCGATTGCTGCCGGAATAGTGGCTGCCTGGATTGGGAACGGGGTTTCTGCGCCCATGCCCTCGAGGGCGGTGATCAACTTCGGGTGAAGACCCATGTCGGCGAAAGACTCGACGATTACCGCGTCGGATGCGTCAACCGACTCAAGTCGCTCGAGCACCTTGTCTTCGAAGAAAGCCTTCTTGTTTGGGTTCTTGCCGCGCGCATCGCGGAACGAGTCATCGCGTGAGCGGTCTCGTTCCATGCGGTCGGCACGAATTGGGTTGCGCTGTTCGCGCTCTTCGCGGTTGAAGCCGCGGTCGCGGTCGCCACCGAAGTCGCGACGCTCGCGCTGAGGTCGGTCGCTGCCGAAATCACGCGCTGGACGACGGTCATCGCGTCGGTCGTCGCGGTTGAAACCACGGTCGCGGTCGCCACCGAAGTCACGGGTGCCGCGTTGAGGGCGATCTGAACGTTCTGGGCGGTCAAAGCGGTCAGCGCGGTCAAAGTTGCGTGCTGGGCGTGCGTCGTCGCCATAGCCGCGGCGAGCGCGATCTTCGGCGGTGTGACGAGGCTTGCGGCCACCAGCGGCTGGTCGGCCACTCGGCTGCCAGTCACGACCGCGGTCTTCTCGACCGTCGCGCATTTCACGAGCTGGGCGGTCTGAGCGGGCACCACGATCGGTGCGCGCACCACCGAAGTCACGGCCGCCACGAGCGTCGCGGTCGTTGCGGTCACGTCCGAAGTCGCGTCCACCACGTTCTGGACGGTCACTGCGCTCGAAACGATCAGTGCGCTCGAAACGGTCACCGCGGCCAGTGCGCTCGGCGCGATCAGCACGCGGTGGCTGAGCTTCAAAGAATGGGGTGCGCTTGCCGCGCGGGGCATCCTCGCGGTTTTGACGGTGTGGGGCTCGGCCTCCGCGACCGTCTTCGCGAATCTTGTATCCGCCTGACTTGCCACCTAGTTCGGTGCGTCGGGCTGATGGGCGTGCGTTATTAGCGGCAGCTCGCGGAGCGCGCGAGCCACCCTTGCCAAAGTTAGGCATTGGGGTTTTCCTTTTGAGTTGTGTCGGTGGCGGCAGGGAGTAGCTGCGGTCACCTGTGGGCTAGTCGAACAGCGCTAAACCCACACACGAGAATGCATCCGCTTCCTGGCGGAATCTCAATTAGAGGAAAAGACCGGCACAACCGCGCGAACCTTAGCTCGGCCGCTGTGCTGCAAACGACTACTGTCACAAATTTGTAACGGGTTCAACCCTAGCCGAGTGAGGTCGCGTTGGCTAGGGCAAATTAGAAAATTACTGGGATGAGCCCGAACTAACCGATCAGGTTGCGCTCTCTGAGTGCTGCGCGCAGGGCGTCATCGCTCGGTTCAACCAAGAACGCGCCATCGGCAAACTGAATCACCGGAATGTTCTTGCGGCCCGAAATGGCCTCGGCCTGAGCAGTGAATTCGGCACTTTGCTCGACGTTGCGCTCCTCAAATTCAACGCCCTCGGCAGCGAATACTGCCTTGGCTCGGCGGCAGTCGCCACACCAATCTGCACCGTAGTAAACAACATCAGCCATAATCTGCTCCTAACGCAGTCGATTCTTATCTGGGATTACCAACACGTCGCCGTCGAACGTGATTCCCCGCAGGTCTCGAACAACGATATCAGCCTCAGTATCGAGCGCACGCTCGCTCACCCCAACCACGAGCCCAACTCCGGCGGCAATCGCGGCCTCAGCGCCCGCTTGGGCATCCTCAAAGACAACGCAATCCTCGGCGGCAAAGCCCAGGCGTTCTGCTCCGAGCAAATAAGGGTCAGGATGCGGCTTGCCGCGCGCCACGTCGGCCGCAGTGACCAGCTCGGCCGGCACCGGAAGCCCGGCGGCCAGCAACCTTGCTCGCCCGAGTTTTGGGTTGGCCGAGGTGCAGACCGTCCAAAGGCCGGCGCGCAGCGAGGTCAAAAGTTCAACGGCACCGGGTAGCGCGATCGTCGATCCTGCGGTTTCTTGCTCAAGCTCGTTGATGCGAGCATTGGCGATCTCGAACAAATCGGGCGCAACCTGCTCTCGCACTTTGTCTTCGGCTCGACGACCCGCGTTTTCGGGCACATCCCAGTGAAAATCAGGTGCAAACTCAGAAGCCCACTTAGCCCACGCCTCTGCGGCCGCGGCGTGTGAATCAACTAGGACTCCGTCGTTGTCGAACAGGAGCCCGCTAGCAAAGAACTTCATTCGCTCGCGCTAGGGGCAATCGGCGTTGGTTTGCTCTCGCGATTGCGCAGGGTGATGGTCAGATAGGTTCCCACCACTACCAGCAACACCAAGGCCTTAGCCGGAGCCAGATCTTCGATGAACCACTTCCAGGTCGGTGGATTAGGTTCGCCCTGACCGTATCCGTAGCTGAAAATCCACAGCTTGTCGATTGCAGATCCGGTGCTACCTATGGCGATCGAGCTAACCACGCCGGCGAATGCAATGCTCAATACCAGGTTCAAGTTAGCTGCACCTGCGGCAAGTGAGGCGAACACAGCTTTCTGCTTGACGGTCGGCTGCTCGCCTAGTTTGGCTCGGTTTGCAAACCTGGTTCCCGCAATAATTCCGAACGCAACTATTGCTTGAATCAATACCCAAACCCAGGTCTGCAGCGGGGTCTTGGTTGCATCGTAAATCAGCAGCCCGAGCACGATAGCGAAAGCAGTGGTGATAATCGGCACCGCGTAGCCGAGACCTAGGTTTTTGCGGCGCGCACGTTCGATGGCTCGCTGGGCTTCATCTTGGTGGTCAACCTGCAGCGCATCGGCTCTGAATACAAAGGCCCGCAGAATCACGAATATCACCAGCGCTGTTGCCAGCACGATCGGAAGATACACCCCGAGGATGCGCGCCAGCAAAGCGTAGTTTCGCGCACCAAAGCCGACGAATGCCGAAAGGAAGTTTCCGAGCACGAAGAAAATGCCCAAGCCCAAACCGATCCAGAGCAGCAGGTTATTAAATCGGTGGGATGCGCGCGACAGCGCATGCTCGGCACCTAGTTCAACCCGAAGCTTGAGAGCCGTGCGCTGACCCCAGAGCGCACCGAGACAGATCACGGTGATCGCGGCCAGGAACAGATACGCGCTCCAGTGCACCGTTGCGTTCACGAGCTCGGGATTCTTGAGCGAACCGTCTGGCTCATACTCTGTGTAGTCGCGTTCGAAGTAGGTGAGATACATTCCCGCAGCCATGAACGCCCACGCCAGCACCAGCGATGCCAGCGGAACGATGAGTGAAAGCTTCGGCTTGGTAATTCTTTTCATAACTTCACATTACGCCTGAAGCGCACTCAACCACCCAAATGTTTGAGGCCCCGCGACTTTTGGTCGCGAGGCCTCATCTAACAGGAGGATGTTAGTCGCCTTCAACTTTGATGGTCTGAATGGTGCCCGTGATGGTTCCAATCAGCTTGTCTCCGTCGAATTCTGAGGTTGGCGCATCCTTAACGATGCGGCCGAGTCGAAGCACCACAATGCGGTCGGTTACCTCAAGCACGTGCGGCAGGGTGTGTGAGATGAAGATCACACCGAGCCCCTTCTTCTTGGCGGCGCGAATGATCTGCAGCACCTCGCCGGCTTGACGGGCGCCAAGGTGGTTGGTTGGCTCGTCGAGAATGATTACCTTGCGAGCCCAGGCCACCGAGCGGCCAATGGCAACGGCCTGGCGCTGACCACCCGAAAGTTGCGAAACCGCGCGACTGGATGCCGGAACCGCGATGCCTACCTCTTCGAGGTTGCGGTGCGCCTCATCCTCCATCGAACGTCTGGCCAAGAATCCAAACTTGCCGAGGATGCCCTTGACTACCTTTTCGCGACCGAGGAACACGTTCTGCGAGACGGTGAGGTGTGGGGCCAGACCTGAGTCTTGATAGAGAGTTTCGATACCCGCATCGAGAGCGTCGCGAGGTGAATCCCAGCTGCGCTCGGTTCCATCAAGGAAGATCTGGCCACCGTCTGGTTTGTGTGCACCCGAAAGCACCTTGACCAGAGTTGACTTACCGGCACCGTTGTCACCAACGAGTCCGATAACCTCACCCGCGTGCAATTTGAGGCTTGCACCATCGAGAGCTACTACGCTTCCGTAGCGCTTCGAAACATTCTTTACTTCGTAGATAACTTCGCCGGCCATTATTTGCGTCCGTTCTTGCTCTGCAGAGTCTGTGCGGCAACTGCGGCTGCAATCAGAACTGCAACGACAACTTTCTTCCAGTCTGGAGCGACTCCAGCCATGATGAGACCCGACTGCACGGTGAAGAGGATCAAGGTTCCGAGAACCGTTCCCCACATGCGGCCAATACCTCCCATGAGGCTCGCACCACCGATTACGACAGCGGCAATTGCATCGAGTTCGCGACCGGTTCCAGATGAAGGTGAGCCGGCACCCAGGCGCATATAAACGTAGATTCCGGCGAGGCCCGCTAGTCCACCCGAGAGCATGTAAATCTTGGTTATGTGTCGTTCGACGTTGATACCGGCCGCGCGAGCAGCGAATGCGTTTGAACCGATCGCATAGGTGTAGAGGCCGAACTTAGCCTTGTGCAGGAACAGACCTGCGATAGTCACGACAACGGCCACGATGATGACGGCCACCGAGAGCGGCATCCACTTTGCATCGATTGGTGAGATGAGCTTGAAGTCATTTGGGCCGCCGATAGGCATACCGTCAGAGATGATCACCGACAAACCCAGAGCGGCACCCATGGTGGCGAGTGTTGCGATGAACGGAACAATCTTGGCCTTGTTGATCAAAATGGCGTTAACGAATCCAACGAAGATTCCAACGGCCACCGAAACCACTGCGCCAAGCAACAGCGGAATGTAGGCATCCTCTGGGGCTGTCTTGGATGACTCACCCAGAATGTTGACCATGAAATAGGCGGAGACCACTCCGCTTAGACCAATGACCGCACCGACCGAGAGGTCGATGCCGCCACTGATCACAACAAAGGTTTGACCGACAGCAATCAGCACGACCGAGCCCCAGTCCGTGAGGATGTTGCTTGCGGTGGCAGTGCTGAAGAACTTGGGTTCTAAGACGGTAAAGACGATTGTCAAAACCGCTAGTACGCCCACCAGGATCGAGATCTGGTTTGTGGCCAGACCTCTCACCTTGGCGACGAGCTGATTGCTGTCAGTCATTGTGTTTCCTTATTGCTTGTTGCTAGACGTTTCCAGTATTACTTGCTGGCTACGTAGGTGTACTTAGCGAAGTCGGCATCCGAGGTGTTGGCGTCGAGAACGACGTTCGGAATAACAACTTCCTTGGCGGTGCTGGTCTTGCCGGTCTTGATGAACTCGACCAGGGTCTTGATTGCGAGGCGAGCCTCAGCAGCTGGGTCCTGAGCGATAAGAGCGGTGAAGATGCCCGACTTGATCTTTGCAACGTTGTCTGGGTAAGCGTCGTAACCAACCAGTGCAACCTTGCCGACTAGACCCTTGGCCTCAAGTGCAGCAGCTGCACCAGATGCGTTGGTTCCGTCAATCGCAAAGATACCTGCGAGATTTGGGTACTTGGTCAACCAGTTGTTGACGTTGGTTGCAGCCTTCTCTGGGTTTGCCTCCGAGTAAGCGACATCCTTGATCTCAATGCCTGGGTACTTTGCAGCTACCTGAGCCTTGAAGCCGTCGAGACGACCAACGTTGGTGGTTGCAGTTGGCGAGGTAAGACCTACGACAACTTCGTACTTCTGACCGTCGGTGTAACCGATCTTGGCAGCAATAGCGTCAGCAGCCTTTGCACCGCCGTCAGCGTTGTCACCGGTGATGAAGGTCAGCACGTCAGTAAGGTCTTCAACGCGAGTGTCAACGTTTGCAACAACTACGCCCTGAGCTACGGCCTTGGCGACTGAAGCCTGAAGAGCGGTTGGGTCAGTTGGGATGAGCACCAGACCGGTTGGGTTTTGTGCAAGCACTGTGTCAACGATTGGAATCTGGGTCTCAGGTGAGTAGTTCGAAGGGTCGCCCTGCCAGATCAGAGTTACACCCTGAGCCGCAGCCTCCTCCTCGGCTCCAAGCTTCATGGCCTGGAAGAATGGGTCTGACTCAGCACCCATTACGAATGCAATGCTGATTTCTTCAGGTGCAGCTTCTTCAGTCGAAGCCGAGCAGCCAGCTGCCAGCAGTGACACAGCTGCAACTGCACCGATTGATGCGAGTGCGCGTACCGAACGCTTCATGATTTCTCCTTGATTGGTTATTTGCGAGAATTGCGAGAACGTTCTCGCAAATCTTGATATAATCATGGCAGTGGCTTTTCGGCGAAAACAACTTTTGGCGATAACGGTTAAGTCACGTTTGTGTAAGCGATTTCTGCTCACGGAATAATTGGCAGGGAGAGAGAGCGGGATGAACATGGTTGGTGGTCGCAAGCCCACAATCAATGACGTTGCCGCAGCCGCGGGAGTTAGTCGAGCAACCGCATCCCGCGCACTCAGCAATTATGGTCGCATCGCCGAAGAAACTGTTGATCGAGTCCGCAAGGCGGCCGAGCAGCTCGGTTATCGCCCAAATCAAGTGGCTCAAGCAATGCGAGCCGGCAAAACCAAAACAATCGGGCTCGTGATTATCGCCGATTTCACCAACGCCTTTTTCGACCGGGTAACAAAGTCGATCGTTGACTCGGCAAAGTCAGCCGGATACCAAGTGCTGATTGCAAACACCGACGAGAACATCGAGGTCGAACGCCAAGCCGTTGAGAACATGCTCGAAAAGCAGGTCGATGGAATAATCCTGACTCCTTCTTCGGTAGCGGTGCACGATCATCTAAACAGCAAAGCATTAGGGGCAAAGCCTGTTGTTCTTATCGACCGCCGGCTCGCCTCTTTGAAAACGACGTCGGTTACCACCAATGACTTTCTGGGTGCCGAGCAGGCTGTTCGTCACGCACACTCACTTGGTCACACTCGCCTGGGCTTCCTGATTGCCGTGCCCGGCGTCAAGGGTTTCGTGCGGGAACGCCCAGCGATGATGATTTCACCGATTGAAGAGCGTGTTGATGGCTTTGCCAACGGCGCCGTAGAGTGTGGCATCAAGCCCAAGAACACTCATTGGTTCTTCAGCGAAAACCACCCCGTGGCATCTCAGAGTGCCGCGGCTGCGTTACTCGACCTGCCCAAGCCGCCAACTGTGATACTGACTTCCAATAACGACATGTTGCTTGCGGTTCTAAAGGTTGCCGGAAACCGGCGCTTGAGAATCGGGCAAGACATTTCAGTGATTACGTTCGACGATAGCGAATGGGCGCAGGCCATGGTGCCAGGCATCACTGTGGTAAGTCGTCCCGTGGAAGAAGTCGGGCAGATCGCCGTCGAAAAACTGGTAAGTCAGATCGAAGAAATGAAAATGCTGACTGAGAAAATCGTCTTGCCGACCGAGCTAGTGGCTCGCGATTCGGTCGCTAATCTGAAATTGCGTCCCGAGCTGGATCCGGAGTTTCAAGGCAAACGGGATTCTGATTAGCGAACCCAAGAGTTCCTCTATAAACAACCGCAGAGTAAAGAAATGAGAACCCGATGATTCTGGTGATTGGTGAAGCCCTAATCGACCTAATCGAAAATCGATACCAGGCCGGCAGTTTCAATGCGGTGGTCGGTGGCGCTAATGCCAATGTCGCTTTGGCTCTAGCTCGCCGCGGTACCAAGCACCAGTTCTTGGGGCGAATCAGCCACGATCGGTTCGGCAAGATTATTCGCGAGCGGCTCGAGTCAAACGGTGTGCAACTTGAGCACAGCATCGACGCAACCGAGTTGACCACGCTCGCAGTCGTGAGCATCGATTCACACGGAGTGCCCAACTACAGCTTCTATGTGAATGGCACTGCCGACTGGGGCTGGACCCCGGACGAGTTGCCCAGCGATGTCGAACTCGAAAACATGCACGCCACTGCAATCCAGTTTGGCTGCCTAACCATGGCCATGGAACCCGGCAATCTAGTCATCGAAAAATGGGCTAAAGACCACTTTGAACAGCGTTCGGTGACCATCAGCCACGACATCAACATGCGTCCTGCGCTCGGATTCGATCGCGAACAGGAGCGCGTCCGCGTAGAGCGGGTTAACTCGTTCAGCCACCTAATCAAAGCCTCTGACGAGGACATCTACTGGCTTTATAACCTAGCTGAGGGTTCCGACGTTGACGACATTGTTGCCGAGTGGATCGGTGACTCAAGCCGTCACGTGTTCATCACCCGCGGCGGCGACGGCGTGAGTGTATATCGTCCAGACTCAGCCGGTGTCGTGCGTCGCTTCGATGTTCCGTCACGCAAGATCAACGTGGTCGATACCGTCGGCGCTGGCGATACGTTCTGCGCCAATCTTCTGGGCCAACTTAGCGATGTAGGCGCACTCGGAACTGACGCGTTCGATCGACTTTCGAATCTCTCAGACGAAGCCCTTCGAGAATTTGTCTTTACCGCTGGTATTGCGGCCTCCATCACCTGTGAGCGCGCCGGTTGTGAACCACCAACCAAGGCCGACCTTGAGTCGGTTTTAGCGACCCTTTAGGCGAGAGCGATTTCTGCGGTTAGCAGCACTCCGCGGCCGTCATCCTTGACGCTCCAACTGTGGCAGATTTCATCGAGCAGCTGCGAACCAAAACCCGGTTGCTGAACGTCTAACGGTTCACCATCGTTGCGAACCCGAATCTCTGCGGTCTTTCTAGAGGTGAGCGAAATCATGACGGATGCGTTGCTCGCGCGGCCATGCTTGATGGCGTTTGAGATGCCCTCTTGAACCACTTCAACGACACATGCTCCAGCGTTGGTGTCTAAGCGAAGAGCCTGTGAAGCAGACTCAGCGATGAACACGCTGATCTCACAACTGCCTCGCCACAGAGAAACAATCTGGTTGATAACCTCGCTGAAATCCTCTTGTTCGCT
>CAZXFZ010000032.1:0-9234 GCA_964640285.1 uncultured Rhodoluna sp. | reverse complement strand
CTATGGTTTGTGGAGCGAGGGGCTGGCATGACGGCTCAGGTGGAGTTGCTAGGTGCCGCCGACATTCGAGAGCTGGCCGCAAAGCTCGATGTGATGCCGACCAAGAAGCTCGGGCAAAACTTCGTTACCGACCCAAACACCATCCGGCGAATCGTCGCAGCGGCCAAACTCACCGGCAGCGAAACCGTGGTCGAGATTGGCCCTGGTTTAGGCTCGTTGACCCTTGGTCTTCTAGAGGTTGCAAAACGGGTTGTTGCGGTTGAGATAGACCCCAAACTGGCGAGTGAGCTCGAGGCGACAGTTGCCAAGCGGGCTCCGGGTGTCGATTTCACACTGGTTCGCGGTGACGCCATGAAGGTGGCCGAGTTGCCCTCGGCTTCGGGCGAAAGAATTAACCCCGATGCGCTTGTGGCTAACCTGCCTTACAACATCTCGGTGCCGGTTCTGTTGCACTTTCTTGAGACTTTCACCACGATTCAAACAGGACTCGTCTTAGTTCAAGCCGAAGTCGCGCATCGTCTGGCAGCCACACCCGGCAGCAAAATCTATGGGGTGCCGAGCGTAAAGCTCGCCTGGTATGCCGATGCGGCGCTCGCCGGAAACGTGGGGCGAACCATCTTTTGGCCAGTGCCGAACGTTGATTCTGCGCTGGTGTACTTTGCCAAGCGCCCGACCCAGCTGGGCGACGAAGCGCTGCGCCTGGCGGTGTTCGAAGCGATCGACGCTGCGTTCGCCCAGCGCCGCAAGACCCTGCGCCAAGCGCTGGCCGATTGGGCCGGCAGCGCGGCCGACGCGGAACGCATCCTGCTTGCCGCCGATGTTGACCCAAAGCTTCGAGGCGAACAACTAGACATCCACGACTTTGTTCGAATCGCCAAGGCAAAGTCATGAGCGAATTTCAGGCTGATCCGCACATTGAGGCGCACCTGGTGGTGAAGGCCACCGGATTCCAGCGCGAGGACTGGTTTCGACTTCTAGACGCGCGCAAAGCCCAGAGGCTTTCGGTCGAACAGATCGTTGAGTGGCTCAAAGCCAACACCAAACTCGATGCCTGGTGGAGCGAATCAATCGCACTGGCCTATGTTGAGGCTCGCGGAATTGGGGGACTAGGTCAAACTTCGAGCGGCCATTTTTCGACCTCGGTTTCTCGAGACTTCGAAATCGAGCTGCCTCGACTGTTTACTGTGCTCACCGACCTGCAAACCTGGCCAACCCAGCCAGCGGCCCGTTTGCTTTCACGCCGAGACAACGAGCGAATTCAAGTGGGTTTCGAGGATGCCTCGCGCGCAACACTCATGTTCATCGAGCAGTCAGCCAAAAAGGTCACTGTCGTGATTAGTCACGAGCTGATTGAGTCGGAGCACGATGCCATCCAAATCGAAAAATACTGGACGCGACTCCTCGAGAATTTCGCCCAAAGGCTGGGGGTCTAGATGCACGTGACGGCTAGTGCCCCAGGCAAAGTGAATGTCTTTCTCGGAGTTGGCCGGCTTCGCGAAGACGGCTATCACGAGGTGTGCAGTGTTTATTTGGCTTTGAACCTGCGCGATCAAGTTTCGGTTAGCGCGGCTGAATCTTGGTCAATCGAGGTGTCGGGCTCGCTTAGTGCCGAACACCTGCAGCGAGTGCCGCTAGATGAGTCGAACATCGTGGTGAAGGCGGCCAAGTTGGTGGCTGAACTTGCGGGCATCGAGCCGCAACCGCTGCACTTCAAGATTGAGAAGCACATCCCGGTTGCCGGTGGCATGGGCGGCGGTTCGGCTGACGCGGCAGCAGCAATGGTGGCTGCAAACCGATTCTGGAACCTTGCCCTGTCGAGTGATGAACTTCTTCGGGCGGCCGTTCGCCTCGGAGCCGATGTGCCATTTGCACTAATGGGCGGGTGCGCCATGGGTCGCGGGGTCGGCGAGCAGCTTGAACCGCTTGAAGTTTCGAGAACCCACCACTTCGTTTTGCTGCCAAACGACAACCCGATCAGCACCCCGGCGGCATACGCGAAGTATGACGAACTCGTGCGCCAACAGGGTTTTAACCCGAGCGAGATACGCACTCCCGTGCCTGACGCGGTGATGTTGGCCGAACTCAACTCAACTGATGATTCGCCACTCGATGCACTGATCTGGAACGACCTAGAGCAGCCTGCGATCGAGCAGTTGCCAGAGCTCGAGGTTGATCTCGAACTGCCCGGCATCATCGAGGCGGATTCGCCAACGGCATACGCATCCTTCGTCTCTGGCAGTGGGCCAACCCTTGCCTTTGCCTGCATTGACGAGGATGCGGCGCACGAATTGCAGCGCCAATTCGCAGCCCTGGGTCGTTACTCGGTAGTTGCCAGCGGACCTGCGCCCGGTGCGCAGATTGAGTCGGTGCAGTAGTGGCTCACCTGCTGGGTGCAGAGGCGGTAAGCCTAGAGTTTCCGACCAAAAAGGTTTTTGACGGCATCACTATCGGCGTCAATGAGGGCGATCGAATTGGAATTGTTGGCCGCAATGGCGACGGCAAATCGACGATGCTCAAATTGCTGTCTCGGCGCATCCAGCCTGATGAGGGCAAGGTTACGGTTCGCTCGGGTGTGCGAATCGGCATGCTCGACCAATCAGACGTGCTCGAACCCTCGTCGAGCATCGGCCAAGCCGTGGTTGGTGACACCCCAGAGCACGAGTGGGCCGGAAACCCCAAGATTCGCGATGTGATTTCGGGCCTGCTGAACGACCTCGACTGGCAACAATCGGTAGGTGAGCTTTCGGGTGGGCAACGTCGACGAGTCGCGCTGGCGAAACTGCTGGTTCAAGACCTCGATGTGCTGATGCTCGATGAGCCAACCAACCACCTTGACATCGAAGGTGTGGCTTGGCTCGCCACTCACTTGAAGCAGCGCTGGTCGGCATCCGCCGGCGGTTTGATCGTCGTTACACACGACCGATGGTTCTTGGATGAGGTCTGCAACCTAACTTGGGAACTGCACGACGGAATCATCGAGCCGTTCGAGGGTGGCTATGCGGCTTACATCTTGCAACGCAACGAGCGCAATCGCTCGGCCGCGGCCTCTGAGGCGCGCCGGCAAAACCTGTTGCGAAAAGAGCTTGCTTGGCTGCGTCGAGGTGCACCGGCTCGAACCTCGAAGCCGAAATTTCGAATGGATGCCGCAGCCGAACTCATCGCCAACGAACCGCCACCCCGTGACGCCGTTGGGCTGTCGAAGCTGGCAACGGCTCGGCTGGGCAAAGACGTGATCGACGTTGAAAACCTGGACTACGAGATAGATGGCAAAAAGCTGTTGAAGGATGTCACCTGGCGACTCGGGCCGGGCGACAGAGTTGGCCTGGTTGGCGTGAATGGTGCCGGAAAGACCACGCTTCTTCGACTGATTCAGGGGTCGCTGGCGCCGACTGGCGGTCGGATCAAGCTCGGCAAGACGGTGCAAATCGCGACGCTGAGCCAAGAAGTTCGTGAACTCGATGAGTTTCACGGAGAGCGCATCTGCAGCCTGAACGCGCGCGAGAAGGCCTTTTTTGTGGTCGACAAGAAAGAGGTCAGCGTCGGCCAGTTGGTTGAGCAGCTCGGCTTCACTCAGGCTCAACTTCAAACACCAATCGAGGATCTTTCGGGTGGGCAACGCCGTCGACTGCAGTTTTTGCGACTGCTCTTCGGTGAGCCAAACGTTCTGATTCTTGACGAGCCGACCAACGATCTCGACACCGATATCCTGGCCGCGATGGAGGATCTGCTCGACACGTGGCCGGGCACGCTAATCGTGGTGAGCCACGACCGCTACCTGCTAGAGCGAGTGACCGACCAGCAGTTTGCGCTGCTCGGCGACGGCAGTCTGCGGCACCTGCCCGGTGGTGTGGATGAGTATTTGCGCCTGCGCAAGCACAGCCTGAGTCCGCAAAAGGCATCCTCGTCTCAAATTACGTCTCAATCTGCGTCTCAAATTTCACGAGAAACCTCGCGAGAAACTCAGCGCACATCTGAACCCAAGCTATCTGGAGCCGCTCTGCGCGAAGCCGAGAAAAACCTCGCCCGAATTGAGCGTGCACTAGAAAAATTGGCGACCGAAGAAACGCAACTGCACCAAAAGATGGCCGCCCACGACCAATCCGACTACGAGGGCCTGGCCGCACTAAGCGCTAAGCAGACCGAACTAAACCTGAAGCGCGAAGAGCTCGAACTTGAGTGGCTCGAAATTTCAGACCTGCTCGGCTAAGCAGCGCATCCCGAACAATTTTCTGGCAGACTTAGAGGGCAGCAAACGGCATCGCTTCGGCGCCAAGTTGGTTGCGTTGCTCCATGGTGTAATGGCAGCACAGCGCCCTTTGGAGGCGTTTGTCTAGGTTCGAGTCCTGGTGGAGCAGCGGGGGATACCCTCGGCAGATTGACCAACGGAGTTGCTATGACCAAGACCGGCGAACAGCATCTAGCTGTAGTCGTTTTGGCGGCCGGAGCCGGCACCCGAATGAAGTCAAACAAGCCCAAGGTCATGCACGAGATCGCTGGCCTTCCATTATTGGGTCACGCACTGGCAACCGCATCCTCATTGGGTGCAAGTTTTGTTGTGCCGGTAATTCGTCACCAGAAGGACTCGATCGCTCCATACATCGAGGCTTTCTATCCAAACGCCACAATCGCCGAGCAGGATGAGATTCCGGGCACCGGACGCGCTGTCGAGTGCGCTCTCGAGGTGTTGCCTGCCGATTTCAAGGGTGCAGTTGTGGTCACCTCGGGCGATGTTCCGATGCTCGATGTCGCAACCCTCGAGGGTCTAATCGATGCGCACCTCAGCAACGGATGCGTTGCGACGATTCTGACCGCGGTTCTTGACGACCCGAGCGGCTACGGCCGTATTGTTCGCACCAGCGATGGCAGTTTCTTGCGCATTATCGAAGACCGCGACGCAACCAAGAAGCAGCTCGACATTCGCGAGGTAAACGCTGGTGTCTATGTTTTCGACGCCGATCACCTTCGCACCGCGCTCAGCCGAATCGGAACCCACAACGCTCAGGGTGAGAAATACCTCACCGACGCTGCTGCCGAACTGATCCAAGAGGGATTTGACGTTCAGGCGATTCCGGTCACCGACAACTGGTTGGTCGCTGGCATCAATGACCGCGTTCAACTCAGCGAGGTTGGCGCTGAGCTCAACCGACGCATCTGCGAAGCATGGCAGCTAGCCGGCGTCACGATTCTTGACCCGAGCAGCACCTGGATTGATGTCACCGTTCAAATCGGTCAAGACGTAACCCTGCTTCCTGGCACCTACCTGCACGGCGTGACCACCATCGGTGAGGGTGCAACCGTTGGCCCAGAGGTTGTTCTGGTTGACTGCGAGGTCGGCGCCGAAGCCAAGGTAGTCAAGGCTCACGCGAGTGGCTCGAAGATTGGCGCTGGCGCATCCGTCGGCCCTTACTCATACTTGCGACCTGGCACCGACTTGGGCGAGAGCGGCAAAATCGGAACCTTCGTCGAAACCAAGAACGCCAAGATTGGTGCTGGTTCAAAGGTTCCGCACCTGTCTTATGTGGGGGATGCCGAAATCGGCGTCGAAAGCAACATCGGAGCCGGCACGATTTTCGCAAACTATGACGGCATCGCGAAGCACCGCAGTCGCATCGGCTCGCACGTGCGCACCGGTTCGCACAACGTTTTTGTTGCACCAATTGAGATTGCCGATGGCGCATACACCGCGGCTGGCACAGTGGTTCGCAAGAGCGTATCCGCGGGTGACTTGGCCATGAACCTGGCACCTCAGCGCAACATCGCCGGTTGGGTGCTCGACAAGCGTCCAGGCTCGGCGGCGGCAGAGGCAGCGCAGGCTGCATCCGAGACGAACCAGAACAACTAAACACCGGCACCCAGAAAGAGCAAGATGAGCGAAATCACACTGAGAAACGAAAAGAAGCTGGTTATCGTCAGCGGACGCGCTCATCAGGGCCTTGCCGAAGAGGTCGCCACTTTGCTCGGCACTTCGCTTCTTCCTACCACCGCATACGACTTTGCCAATGGCGAGACCTTCGTGCGTTATGAAGAGTCGGTTCGCGGTGTTGACGCCTTCGTGATTCAGTCGCACGCCAATGGCATCAACAACTGGGTGATGGAACAGCTTTTGATGGTGGATGCCCTCAAGCGCGCATCGGCCAAACGCATCACAGTCGTCGCTCCGTTTTTTCCATACGCCCGCCAAGACAAGAAGCACAAGGGTCGCGAGCCAATTTCGGCACGCTTGATGACCGATCTGTTCAAGGCTGCAGGCGCGAACCGTCTGATGTCGGTTGACCTGCACACCCCGCAGATTCAGGGCTTCTTTGACGGTCCGGTGGATCACCTTTGGGCTCTGCCGATGTTGGCCGATTACGTCGCAGGCAAGTATTCGCACGAGGAGCTCACAGTGGTTTCGCCAGACTCGGGTCGCGTTCGCGTTGCCGACATCTGGGCAGAGCGCCTCGGTTCACCTCTCGCCATCATCCACAAGCGTCGCGATCCAGACAAGCCAAACCAGGTCGAGGCACACGAACTCGTCGGTGATGTCGCTGGTCGCACCTGTTTGCTGGTTGACGACATGATTGACACCGCTGGCACTATCGTTGCTGCCGCCAAGGCTTTGAAGGCAAACGGAGCCGCCAAGGTGATCGTCGCTGCCACTCACGCCGTGTTCTCGCACCCTGCGGCCGAGCGCCTCTCATCAGGAGCGGTAGACGAGGTTATTGTCACCAACACCTTGCCGCTTCGCGAAGACCAGATGTTCAGCAACCTGACCGTGCTGTCAATCGCGCCACTGATTGCCGAGGCAATCAAGGCTGTGTTTGGCGATGACTCGGTCAACAAGTTGTTCCCAGGTCACGCCTAAGTCGCATTCGGTTGCGGTGCCCGCCTGAGCGACTGACCAGTGACTAAGCAGACAATCGGCCTCTCAGGTGCAGTTGCCATCGGGCTTGCCTCGATGCTCGGCGCAGGTGTCTTCGTTGTCTTTCGCGAAGGATACGCACTTGCCGGCACTTGGGTCTGGGCAGCTCTCGCGCTTGCCGCGCTGGTAGCGGCGCTCAACTCGGCCTCGGTTTATCAGCTGGCGCGATTGATTGATCGGCCCGGTGGCACCTACGCCTATGCTCGGGTCTTCATCGGCGAGGGTTGGTCGTTCGCTGCTGGATTTGCTTTTGTAGCGGGCAAGATCGGGTCAATTGCTGCGATTGCCCTTGCTCTGGGAGAGTACGTCTCACCCGAGGCAAAGCGGTTTGTCGCTATCGGGGCAATCGCCTTGATGACGCTCGTGAATGTCTTGGGCATTCAGCGAACGGCTTTGGTTGCAACCGTGCTTGCCTTGAGCACTTCAGGGTTTCTGCTGTTTGTGCTTGCGCTCGGGTTTGTGCCCGGCACTGAACCAGCTGAGCGGCAGGTTGCTCTGCCAACAGCGCCCAGCGGAGCTATCGTCACAGCGGCCGCAATCTTCTTCTTTGCCTTTGCGGGATACGCTCGCGTGGCGACCCTCGGCAACGAAGTGCGCGAGGCAAAGCGCAATATTCCGCGCGCAATTTTGATCGTCATGACGGCTGTTTCTGCGCTGTATTTCGCGCTTCTTTTTGTGCTACAAACCACCCTCGGCTCAAATCTCGCGATATTTGATGCGCCATTTGTGGCATACCTGGACCTCAAACTGCCCGGTGCTGGCTGGCTAGTGCTGCCGTTCGTTCTGCTAGCCACCCTCGGCTCAATCCTTGCTCTGCTTGCCGGAGTTTCAAGAACGGCAGCCGAGATGGCCCAAGACCGCGAGCTGCCAAAACTATTCGAGCTGCGCAATCGATTCGGCGCACCTTGGGTGGCAGAGGTTGGCATTGCGCTCGGCGCATCCACGCTGGTTTTGGTGGCCGACAATCTGGCCTGGGCGATCGGCTTTAGCTCGTTCAGTGTGCTGTTTTACTATGCGGTGGCGCACCTGAGTGTTTGCTACATGCGTGCCGCCGCGGTTGACCGCACGAAACGAATCTGGACGGCTCGATTCATGCCGATTATCGGCATCCTGCTGTGTTTAGCACTTGCTGTTTCGGTTCCTGGCCCGGCTTTCGCGGTGAGTTCGATCGTGCTGATTGCGGCGGTTGTGCTGCGAAGGTTGTTTCGCAAAGCCTCAGTCGGCTAGAATCTAGGAAGACAACGGCGAGGGCCGAATCCAAAATCACAAGATTTCTTGGATGAAGGCCGTTATCGACGGGGTATTTAGGCGAATTCTTTGCCACAAAATCCTCGCGTAAAACGCTTGAGTTGATTTCAAATCTAGGCAAAGAAGGAGATTCGTCATGAGCGACGCAATCAAGATGCAGGCAGAAGTCCGCACCAAGTTCGGTAAGGGCGCTGCTCGTCAGGCTCGCGCTGCCGGTCGCACCCCTGCAGTGATCTACGGTCACGGCACCGACCCACAGCACATCACCCTTCCAGCACACGAGATCGCTCTGGTTCTGCGTCACAAGAACGCGTTCCTAGACCTCGACATTGCTGGCAAGTCACAGCTCGTAGTTGTGAAGAGCGCATCGAAGGACCCAGTAACCCAGATCATCGAGCACATCGACTTCGTTACCGTCGTAATGGGCGAGAAGCTGCACCTCGAGGTTCCAGTTCACGTTGTCGGTGAGGTTCTTAGCGGAACCATCGTCGACCTCGAGCACAAGACCGTAAAGGTTGAGGCTCCATCGCACGCGATTCCTGAGTTCGTTGAGGTTCACATCAACAAGCCAGCAGCTGGCACCCACTTCACCGCAGCAGACGTAATCCTGCCTGCCGGTGTCAAGATGGACCTCGCCGCAGACGAGCTAGTTGTTTCGATCCTCGAGTCGAAGGCAGCTCACTCAGACGAGCTAGCCGAAGCAAACAGCTAGTCAATTAGCAACCGCTCATTAGGAGCAAGCTCAAATGAGCAAAGATGTTTGGCTGATAGTCGGGCTCGGAAACCCCGGGCCCGGCTATTCAGGCAACCGTCACAACGTTGGCCAGATGGTTCTCGACACCCTCGCCAAGCGAATCGGCGCAAACTTCAAGGCGCACAAGTCGAATTCGGTCGTGGCAGAGGCCCGACTAGGTTTTGGTGGCCCAAAGATTGTTTTGGCCAAACCGCTTTCTTACATGAACACTTCGGGCGGGCCGGTTTCTTCGCTCGCCAAGTTCTATTCGGTCGAGCCTTCGCAGATTGTTGTGGTTCACGACGAGCTAGACATCGATCCACATCAGGTGCGCATCAAGTTTGGAGGCGGG